>DASPWC010000181.1:0-4661 GCA_035622055.1 Xanthobacteraceae bacterium
ATTCGTCCACCGCCTTCATCAGCTCGAAGATCGAGTTCTTGCCGAGCTCCGGGCTCTTATCTTCGAGCGCCATCAGGGCCGAACCCTTGATCACGGGAATCTTGTCGCCGGGAAAATTGTACTTGGACAAGAGCTCGCGAACCTCGAGCTCAACCAGCTCCAACAGCTCGGGATCGTCGACCATGTCGACCTTGTTGAGATAAACGACCAGCGCCGGCACGCCGACCTGGCGCGCCAGCAGAATATGCTCGCGCGTTTGCGGCATGGGACCGTCGGCCGCGCTCACCACCAGGATCGCGCCGTCCATCTGCGCGGCGCCGGTGATCATGTTCTTCACGTAGTCGGCGTGCCCGGGGCAATCGACATGCGCATAGTGGCGTTTGTCGGTTTCGTACTCGACGTGCGCGGTCGCGATCGTGATGCCGCGCGCCTTCTCTTCGGGCGCCTTGTCGATCTGGTCATAGGCGGTGTAGGTCGCCTGACCTTTTTCGGCCAACACCTTGGTGATCGCAGCCGTCAATGACGTCTTGCCATGATCGACGTGCCCGATCGTGCCGATATTGCAATGCGGCTTCGTGCGCTGGAATTTTTCTTTGGCCATGGGACTCTCCGTTCCGGATCCTGCTCCAACCCTAGTGAATGTTCCTCAGGCAAACTTCGCCTGAACCTCTTCGGCGATCGCTTTCGGCACTTCCGCGTAGTGATCGAATTGCATCGTGAAGGTTGCGCGCCCCTGGCTCATGGAGCGCAGATTGTTGACGTAAGAGAACATGTTCGCGAGCGGCACCATCGCCGAGATGACGTTGGCGTTGCCGCGCATGTCCTGGCCTTGGATCTGCCCGCGGCGGGAATTCAGATCGCCGATGACCGATCCGGTATAGTCCTCCGGCGTCACGACCTCGACCTTCATGATCGGCTCAAGCAGTACCGGAGCGCCTTTTTGCAGGGCTTCGCGCAGCGCCGCGCGGGCGCAAATCTCGAACGCCATGGCCGACGAATCGACGTCATGAGAGGCGCCGTCGATCAGGCTGACCTTGAGATCGACCACCGGGAATCCGGCGAGAACCCCCGAACCCAGCATGGCTTCGAGGCCTTTTTCCACGGCAGGAACGAACTCTTTCGGCACCGCGCCGCCGACCACTTCGTTCTCGAACGCGAAGCCCGTTCCGGGGACCGCCGGCTCGGCGACAATTTTGATGCGCGCGAACTGGCCGTGACCGCCGGTCTGCTTCTTGTGCGTATAGTCGACGGTGGCCGGCCGCGTGATCTTCTCGCGATACGCCACTTGCGGCGCGCCGATGTTGGCATCGACTTTGTAGGTGCGCTTGAGAATGTCGACCTTGATGTCGAGGTGCAGTTCGCCCATTCCTTTGATGATTGTCTGGCCCGACTCGATATCCGTGGTGACCCGGAACGAGGGGTCTTCGGCCACGAGCTTGGCGAGCGCCACGCCGAGTTTTTCCTGATCGGCCTTCGACTTCGGCTCGATTGCGATCTCGATGACGGGATCCGGAAATTCCATTTTTTCCAGGATGACCGCCTTCTGCGGATCGCACAGCGTGTCGCCGGTGCGCACTTCCTTCAGCCCGGCCAAGGCGACGATGTCGCCGGCAAAGGCCTCCTTGATGTCTTCGCGGTTGTTGGCATGCATCAACAGCATGCGGCCGACGCGCTCTTTGCGGTCCTTGGTCGAGTTCAATACGCCGGTGCCGCTTTCGAGCCTGCCCGAATAGATACGGCAGAATGTAATCGTGCCGACGAACGGATCGTCCATGATCTTGAAGGCAAGGATCGCCAGCGGTTCGGAATCGGAAGGCTTGCGCTCGACCTCGTTGCCTTTGAGATCGACACCCTTCACCGCCGGAACGTCCACCGGCGACGGCAAATAATCGACGACCGCGTCGAGCAACGGCTGCACGCCTTTATTTTTGAACGCGGAGCCGCATAGCACCGGAAAGAAGGTGCCGGCGATCGTGGCTTTGCGGATCAGCCGTTTGAGCGTCGCGACGTCGGGCTCTTTGCCTTCGAGATAAGCAGTCATCGCATCGTCGTCCAGCTCGACCGCGGCCTCGATCAGCTTCTCGCGATATTGCTGAGCCTGTTCCTTGAGCTCCGCCGGAATCTCGACGTCGTGATATTTAGCGCCGAGCGTTTCCTCGTCCCAAACAACGCCAACCATGCGGACGAGATCGATGACGCCCTTGAACTGCGCTTCCGCGCCGATCGGAAGCTGAATAGCCACCGGTTTCGCGCCGAGCCGGTCGAAGATGTCTTTCAGGCATTGGAAGAAGTCGGCGCCGATCTTGTCCATCTTGTTGCAGAAGACGATACGCGGAACCTTGTATCTGTCGCCCTGCCGCCAGACCGTCTCGGTCTGCGGCTCCACGCCCTGATTCGAATCCAGCACGCAAATGGCGCCGTCGAGCACGCGCAGCGAGCGTTCCACCTCGATGGTGAAATCGACGTGGCCGGGCGTATCGATGATGTTGAGGCGCTTGCCGTTCCAGAAGGCGGTGGTGGCGGCGGAGGTGATCGTGATGCCGCGCTCTTGCTCCTGCTCCATCCAGTCCATGGTCGCGGCGCCTTCATGGACCTCGCCCATTTTGTGGCTTTTGCCGGTGTAATAGAGGACGCGCTCGGTCGTGGTTGTCTTGCCGGCATCGATGTGGGCCATGATGCCGAAGTTGCGGTAGTCCTCGATCGGGTGGCTGCGGGGCATGGGGATAATTCCTTCGCTGTCGCCGGCTTTACCAGCGATAGTGCGAGAACGCCCGATTGGCTTCCGCCATCCGGTGCGTGTCCTCGCGCTTCTTTACGGCGTTTCCCCTATTATTGGATGCATCGAGCAGTTCGGCAGATAACCGTTCGGTCATCGTTTTTTCGTTTCGGTCGCGCGCCGCGGCGATGATCCAGCGGATCCCGAGCGCTTGGCGGCGTGACGCGCGCACCTCGACCGGCACCTGATAGGTGGCGCCACCGACGCGGCGCGAACGGACTTCGATCGAGGGCATGACATTGTCGAGCGCCTGCTCAAAGATGGTGACCGGATTTTGCCGCGTCTTGCCTTCAATCATTTCGAGCGCGCCATAGACGATGTTTTCCGCCACCGACTTCTTGCCGGCGTGCATCACCGAGTTCATGAATTTCGTGACCACGACGTTCCCGAACTTCGGGTCCGGCAGGATCTCGCGCTTATCTGCCCTATGACGGCGGGACATCGTCTGTTCTCGCTTCTCTTTCCTTCGTCATGGCGGGGCTCGTCCCCGCCATCCACGTCTTACCCTACGCAAAGAGGCCGACTATTTCGGCCTCTTTGCTCCGTATTTCGAACGCCGCTGTTTGCGGTTTTTCACGCCTTGCGTGTCAAGCACTCCGCGCAGAATGTGATAGCGCACGCCCGGCAAATCCTTCACGCGGCCGCCGCGAATCATCACCACCGAGTGCTCTTGCAGGTTATGACCCTCGCCGGGGATATAACCGATCACCTCAAAACCGTTGGTCAGCCGGACCTTGGCCACCTTGCGCAGCGCCGAATTCGGCTTCTTCGGCGTGGTGGTATAGACGCGCGTGCAGACGCCGCGCTTCTGCGGGCTTTGCTGCAAAGCCGGCACCTTCTTCTTCGCGTGCTGCGTGACTCGCGGCTTGCGAATGAGCTGGTTGATCGTCGGCATCCCTTTGCCTTCACTCCAATTCCGTCTTCGCTTCCAAACTTTCGCCTTCCAAAAAGGGCTCACGCCCCTTTTGCTTGTGCCGTTTGCCGCCCGGCCGCTCGTCTGCGATCCATCCGCGCAAAACCAAACCGCGCCATCCGCTTTACGGCGCGGAGGGGCGCTTGGTCTTCGCAGAGGACCGCCACAAGCAAGCGCGGCGGTCATGCACCAATAGTCTGACCTTCCGAAGTCAGAGGCAGCGTTTGAGCTTCCTTCGTCGAGGCGTCACGCCGTGTCCGACGAGCCAAGAAAGTAGCACTTTCAAAAGCTTATGCAGACCCGGCAGGCCGTTCCGACTGGCGAAGCTCACCGCCTGCCGAAAAGTGGGCGGTATGTATCGGCGCTATTGCCTCAAGTCAAGCCGATATGGGTATAAAAGCGCGATGCCGCAAGCGTTTTCGTTCATTCGCGTCAAAGCATGCGCACGAATAAGGTGCTTTGCCTCGTCCGTCGTCATAAATGCGATGAACGCGGCAAGACGGCGAGGTCGCACAATGCGCCCGCCTCGATCGACTTCTTCAAAACCGAAGTCAGGCGAAACTCGATCTCGATCGTCGCCCCAGTCGCCGCGGTCATCAGCGGCCGCATCGCGCCGCCGCTGAAGATTTTGATCGCCGGCATGATCGCCTCGTCATCCGTTTGCGCGACGAAAGGGAAAAACAAAGGGCCGCCAAGCGGCGGCCCTTCCATTTCGTTCGTCTCGAGCGCTATTCCGCCGCCGGCAATGCCGCCGGCTCGGCGGCTGCTTCGGCTTTGACGGCAGCCTCCTTCTCGCGCTCGGCCAGGATGAGCTGATCGCGTTTGATCGCAACTTCGCGGATCTTGTTCATCATGGCGCCGGTTCCCGCCGGGATGAGGCGGCCGACAATGACGTTCTCCTTCAAGCCGTCGAGCGTGTCGGCCTTGCCGTTGACCGCGGCTTCGGTGAGCACGCGCGTCGTCTCCTGGAAG
>DASPWC010000182.1:0-4832 GCA_035622055.1 Xanthobacteraceae bacterium
TTCTCTTCGCGCACGCGCCGCGCGATGAGCTGCGTCACCTGCGAGCCGAAATCGACGATGAGAATCTTGTCGTGGGATGCCATAGCGGGTTTTAGGGCAAGCGCCGCCGCCTGTCGAGCATTCGCGGATCAGGAGGATAACGGCCGGCGCAACAGAGCGACGAAAAATCCGTCCGTATCGGTCCGCCGCGGCGTCATCAGCAAGCCGTCCTCGGACATAAGCACAGCGCGCCCGAAAAGATAGCCGCGCTCGCCCAGCGCATTGACCAGGCTGGCCGGCTTTTCCACGGAAAATTTCGGATGGCGCGCGATAAACGTTCGCACCCGATCGCCATTTTCCTCCGTCAAGACCGAGCACGTGACATAGGCGATCCGGCCGCCCGGTTTGAGCAGCGTACTCGCGCGTTCGAGCGCCTCGTCCTGCTGCTTGATGCGCTCCGCGAGTGCGCCCGGCCGTATGCGCCATTTGGCGTCCGGGTTGCGGCGCCAGGCGCCGGTGCCGGTGCATGGCGCATCGATCATGACGAGGTCGGCGCGGCCGGCAAGGTCGGCAAGAACATCGGGGCCACCGCGCGCCATGGGTGGTGTGCGCACCTGTATATTGTGCGCGCCGGCGCGGGCGATACGCTCGTGGATCGGCGCGAGGCGGCGCTTATCGACATCAGTGGCGTAGATTTGGCCGCGATTTTCCATCGCATCCGCCAGCGCCAGTGTCTTGCCGCCGGCGCCGGCGCAGAGATCGACGACTTGCTCACAGGGCTTGGCGTTCGCCAGCAGAACCGCAAGCTGCGAGCCTTCGTCCTGGATTTCGACCTGGCCTTTCAAAAAGACCGGCTCGGCATGAATGGCCGGGCTTTTGGCGTCAGGCGAAAGCCGTATGCGAATCCCGACCGGCGACCAGCGCGTCGGCGCGGCTTCCAGATGTCCGAGCTTCGCCAGCACGTCGTCGCGTTTACCGGCAAGCCTATTGACCCGCAAATCGAGCGGCGCGCGGCTTGCGAGCGCCAACCCTTCGGCCGCGCGTTCTTCACCAAAAACGCGCGCCAAGTTCGCCTCGAGCCAATCCGGATAATCGCCCTCGACGGAGGCGGGGGCGCCCGAGGGAAAGTCGCGCTGGAGAGCGGCGGTTTCCGCCTGCGTTAGCGGCTCGGGCGCATGCCGCGCGCCACTGCACAAGGCCGCGATGGAAGCGGTGTCGAGCCGGCGCTCTCGGCGCAACATGCCGATGAGAACCGCGCGCGGCGTGCTTTCCCCCATGAGCCATGCCGACGAGGATTTCCGGCGCAACGCGTCATAGACGAGGCCGGCAATGGCGGCGCGATCGCCCGAACCGGCAAAGCGATGGGATATCCCCCAATCCTTGAGCGCGTCGGCCGCCGGCCGCCGCCGCGCATCAATGTCGGCGAACACCTCTATCGCGGCGGACAGTCGGGCCGAGGGCGTCATGAGCAAAACTTTGGCGGCACGCCGATCTTACTTCTTTTTACGCGCAAGCGCGGCGCCCCCAGGCGCGCCCGCGCGGTCATGACGCCGCGGGTGCCGGTGCAATTCGGCGATCGCCTCCGCCAGGTCGCGAACATGAACACCTTTTGGCGCTTTACCGGCTTTAGCGCTCGCCAGCATGCGCCGCAGGAGATCGTTATCGTGCTCGTCGCGATAGGGCTTGAGATCGAGATCCTTCGGCACCTTGGTCAGGCGCTCATCGCCTATGGTTTTGACGTGCTTCTGCATGAAGCGATCGTAGTCCCGCCACTTGATGCCAAGGGCGCGCACGGCGGCCTCCTCGGCGCGCGTCGCGATCTGATGGGCGTGCAGATAGTGCAGGCCGAGCTGGTCGATCAGCGTCTTCTCGACTTCTTCGTGCAAGATGAGAAAGCGATCTGTCTCGACCATGCGGCCGCGAAATTTAAACGCGCGCGGCATGTGCCGGTCGATATAGATGGTCTTGCCGTCGAGGCTGTACCCGGCCAGATAGGGAACGTCATGCTTGCGGTCGAGCTTCTTCACGCGCCGCACGACCGCATCGAGCGCGCGATCCATCATCAGACTCGAGACATACCATTCCGGCAATCTCAGCTTCTCATGCGGCGCCGTCGGATGGCAAAAATCGAGCGGCATTCGCCTCAAGCCCACGGGCTGGTCAATATATCGACAATGTAGATAAGCCACATGACGGCGAGGGCGATTGCCGAGACTATGAAGAACGAGCCGCGCAGCCTCACTCTATTGCTCGTCACATGCACGTAAGCCTGCAGGTAGCGGAAGATGACGAATATCCAGGCGAGCGCCACGAATACGATGCGGCCGCCGACGCCGGGGAAATAGATAAGAACCGTGAGGACGTAAAACAGGACCGGCAGCTCGAACTGATTGCTGTACGAGTAGCCGACTTGCAAGCTGCGTTGTGACCAGTTCGGCTCGCGCAACGCAATGTTTTCCGGCCGGGTCACTCCGGTATTGAAATCGCGCATGCGCAGAGGGGCGAGACAGAACAATAGTGCGAAAGTGAGAATTACTTCCAAAAACAACGGCAATAGGATTGCTTGTGCAGGCATGATGTCCTTTTTCCAGTCTTTGTGAATTTGCATCGGATTACAATTTTACGCTGATGGCGGTCTCGCCTTTTTCGTCCACCAGCGCGCTGCGCCACGATTTTCCGTCGAACAGAGCCTTGCGTACGGTATCGGCGGTGCCGCCATGACTAAGGTTTGCGGTGATCAGCGTGCCGCCGGTGCGCAAAAGCCCGCGCAGCGCTTTATGCAACGCCGGAACGGGCGTGCCGCCGTCGAAAAAAGCGACGTCGTAGCCGGGATCGAGCGTCGTCAAGACGGTGGCGAACTCCCCTTCATGCACGATGATCCGGTGATCCATCCCGGCGGCGGCGATGTTCTCGCGCGCAAGCTGCACGTGTTCGGGATCGCGCTCCACAGTGTCGACCGTTGCGTCAGGCGCGCCCGATGCGAAGGACAGCGCCGTGTAGCCGAGCGCCGTCCCGAGTTCGAGAATGCGCCGGGCATTGGCCGCTCCCGCCAAGGCCGCCAATAAAGGACCGTTGATGTAAGGATAGGCGCTGCAGCCGTGCTGCGCGCGATGGGTATTGGTGGCGCTGCGAATCTTGGCGAAGGGATCGGAAGCTGCGCCCGGCATCACAAATTCAATCCCGGCTCGGGTAATTCGGGCTCTCGCGCGTGATGGTGACGTCGTGAACGTGACTCTCCCGCAGTCCGGCGCCGGATATGCGCACGAACTTGGCCTTGTCGTGGAACTCGGCGAGATTTCTGGCGCCGACATAGCCCATGGCGGCGCGCAGACCGCCGACGAGCTGATGAACGACATTGGCAACGGGGCCCTTATAGGGCACTTGCCCCTCGACGCCCTCGGGAACAAGCTTAAGCGTGTCCTTGATCTCTTGCTGAAAATAGCGGTCCGCCGAACCGCGCGCCATGGCGCTGACCGATCCCATGCCGCGATAGGTTTTGTAGGACCGTCCCTGGTAAAGAAAAACCTCGCCCGGCGTCTCGTCGGTGCCAGCGAGCAACGAACCGATCATTGCGCAGTCGGCGCCGGCGGCGAGAGCCTTGGCGAGATCTCCGGAATACTTTATTCCGCCGTCGGCAATCACCGGCGCGTTCGCCCGATTTGCCACTTCGACCGCATCCATGATCGCGGTGAGCTGCGGGACGCCGACGCCAGCGACCACGCGCGTGGTGCAGATCGAGCCCGGACCGATCCCGACCTTGATCGAGTCGGCTCCTGCATCGATCAAGGCTTTGGCGCCTTCGGACGTCGCGATATTTCCGGCGACAACTTGCACGGCATTCGACATGCGCTTGATACGCGTCACCGTGTCGAGCACGCGCTTGGAATGGCCATGCGCGGTATCCACCACGATCAGGTCGACGCCGGCGTCTACCAAGGCTTCGCTGCGCGAATAGCCGGCCTCGCCGACCGAAGTCGCGGCGCCGACCCGCAGCCGGCCCTGCTCATCCTTGCAGGCATTGGGATGGGCGACCGCTTTTTCGATGTCCTTGACGGTAACGAGACCGACGCAGCGATATTCACCGTCGACGACCAGAAGTTTCTCGATGCGGTGCTGATGCAACAGCCGCTTCGCTTCGTCTTGTCCGACGCCCTCGCGCACCGTGACCAGCCGATCTTTGGTCATCAGCTCGGAAACCTTTTGACGCTTGTCGGTGGCAAAACGCACGTCGCGATTGGTGAGGATACCGACGAGTTTTCCAGCGCGGCTATTGCCGCCGCCTTCGACCACGGGGATGCCGGAAATGCGATGCTCCTGCATCAATGTCAGCGCATCAGCGAGAGTTGCCTCGGGATGAATGGTGACCGGATTTACGACCATCCCGGATTCATATTTCTTGACCTGCCGGACTTGCGCGGACTGCGCCTCGGGCTCGAGATTACGGTGAAGGATGCCGATGCCGCCGGCCTGCGCCATGGCGATCGCCATATGCGCTTCCGTCACCGTATCCATCGCGGAAGCAACGATCGGAATGTTGAGCGGAATACTGGGCGTGATGCGCGAGCGAATATCGACCTCCGACGGCATGACGTCGGAGAGGCCCGGCTTCAACAGCACGTCGTCGAAGGTGTATGCTTCGCGCAGGTGGTCTCTTGAAGTCGCTGCCATTGCCAACTCCGCTTGGCCCCGGATGGCGGAAGCCTCGCGGGCGAGCGGACCATGATCCCTCGTCCGAGTCGATGGCCCGCTTTTGGGTTGGCGGCGGTCGATAGCACGCCTCGGCCGCAATTGATAGGCCCTTTAGGCCAAAACACTGGAGGAATCGCCATGAAATGGGCCATGAAACAGGCGAC
>DASPWC010000183.1:0-5993 GCA_035622055.1 Xanthobacteraceae bacterium
GACGATGCCGCGCAAGATCGCGCGCGGCACGCTATGGGCGAGCTTGGCGCCATACCAGGAGCCGCCGCTTAGGCTCGCAGCGAGGAGAGCGCCCAATACCAAATCGAGTTTGCCATAGACGATATTGCCGGCCGTCGCGGCAACGGCGACCGGAAGCTGGAAGACCTGGCTCAAACCGACGCTGGTGAGGATGGCGAGCCTCATCGAAATCAATATCGGCACGAGCACGAGGGGGCCTCCCGTTCCCGTCAGAGACGACAGGAATCCGCCCGCGAGTCCGACGATCAAAAGGGCGGTATTTGACACTTTGACATTGGCGGCGTCGGCAATATTTTGCGGCCGCAGCGAGTTGATGCCGGACAGAAATGTCAGCAGGCCCAAACAGCCTGTCAGCAGCCGCGAATCGAAAATGCTGACCGCCCAGGCGCCGGCAAAAGCTGCCGGCGCGCCGCCAATGCAGAGCCAGCGCGTCATTGACCAGTCGATCGACTTATTGCGGGCGTAGACGAACGTGGCCACCAGCCCCGAGACGATATAGGCGAACATTGCTGCGGGAATGGCAATCTGGATCGCGATGCCGGCAAGAAAGACAAGCGCAGGCACCAGAATGACGCCGCCGATGCCGATGCATCCGATCATGAGGCCGGATACGCTTCCAAGAAGCGCAATCCAGACCACTTCCGATATCGCCACGGGCATCATCCGCAATTGCGCCTGCGCGCGGCCATGATGCCGATGCGATGCCGGCGGCGCCAGAAGCGTTTATCGCCGCGGGCAATTGTGCGCTGCGTCAAAGTCCCAACCTGCCGGTGCGATGCCGGATTCAAGAATTTCTTTAAGCGCCGTCTATTTTGGCGCTAGGATGTCTCGAACGCCCACCGGTGTCGCGAGTCAGGCGCATGTTTATCAGACAGTTTCGCTACCTAGTCGCCGTGGCGGAAGAACGTCACTTTGGGCGCGCCGCGCAGCGGTGCAACGTCACGCAACCAAGCCTTTCCAGCGGCATCAAGCAGCTAGAACTTGAACTGGGCGTGCCGATCTTCTTGCGCGGTCGCGGTCAACGCTTTCACGGCTTGACGGCCGAAGGCGAGCGCGTCGCGGCCTGGTCGCGGGCGGTGCTGGCCTATTGCGATGCGATGCGCAAGGAAGTCGCGATGATGCAGAACGACCTCACCGGACATCTGCGGGTCGGCGCAATGCCGTCGATGTCTCCGGTCTTGCCGTTTCTCGTCGAGCAAGTTCGCAAGAAATATCCCGGGGTGCGCGTGGACGTGCAGTTCATCGGCAACGAAGCGATGAAGCTTGGCCTGAACAATTTTTCGCTCGACGTCGCGCTCACTTATCTCGACAAGGCGGATCTCGGCCGCAAGAACACATTGCCGATCTATACGGAGCAACTAAGCCTTCTCGTCCCCGACAAGGTGGAATTCCGCGAGCGCAACAAAATCACCTGGAAAGAAGCGGCCCAGTTGCCATTGGCGATGTTGCGGCCGTCGATGCACGAGCGCCGGTTCGTCGATCAAGTCTTCAAGAGCGTCGGATGCTCGCCTGTGGCGAAAGTCGAATCCGAATCGATCCTGCATCTGATGTTCCAAGTCCAGTTCGCCGAACTATGCACGATCATCCCGTCGCATTTCGCGCATGCGCCGGGGCTTCATCGCGGCACCCGTGCTTTGGCCTTGGTGGATCCGGTTGTCACCCAGGAAGTTGGATTGTTCTGGGCGGAAGGCGAGATCGTGCTCCCGATGGCCAATGCATTCGTCACGATCGTCCGGGAGCTGAGCAAAACTGGCGATATCAGACGGCGCCTGGAAGGCGATTATCACCCTGTCTACGACGGAGCGGCCGGCCGGCGAAAACGCCTGGTCCACGCGTGAAGCGGATTTGTTCGCGTCAGCCCGCTACCAGTTTCAACAGCATCGCCGCAGCCGTCGACGGATCGCTCTGCGATAGCAGCGCCGATCCTATTGCGATGCGCCGCGCGGGATTCTGCGAAACGCCGTTTGCCGCGCCGTTGGTATAGAAATACGGCTCCGGGTTTTGCTCGTCGCCCGGTGAAAACCCCAGATCGATCCGTTGCCGGCCGGAATCGGGGGCAAGCGTCAGATTGAGCGTCTGCGGCAAAGCGACCACGCGCATTTTCGGCGCACCCGACGAGCGCGCCGCCGCCTCAAGGAGCGTGGCCGCGTTGCCGAGCCAGGCTGTAAGTTCCGCCAAGCCTTCCCGGCAAGCCTGCGGCTCGTGGTCTATCGCGTCGCCGGATATTAAGCCCGCAATCGCGTAGGGCACCGTCTTCGAGAACCTCTCCCGATCGATTCCGCGATGCAAGAGTTCGACCAGAATCCACGCCTCGACCTCGGCCGGAGAACGCCCCTCGGGATCGAAGACATGCGGAACCGGCTTGCCGTTGGCAAGAAATTGCAGGTGCAGGTCCGGCAAGCGCATTTGCAGCGAGGCGCCGTCGGCAAACGGCTGCGTGGTGAAAGAGGCGCCGACAGCGTCGAAAGCGAGATCGGTGCGCCGTTCGGGTACGTCGCCGGCCACGTAACTATTGGCGATGCGAGCGAGCCATTGCACCAGATTGATCGCTTCCTTCCGAGCGCGCGCCAGTTCGGCGGCGCCGCCCGCGACAAGCGGCCGCCACGGCGACGCGCCGGTCGCCCGAGCGCCGCGCGGATCAGGAGAACTTGTCATAGCGGATGTTTTTTATCAGCACGCCGCCGGCGATCAGCGATCGCAACGCGCTGTCCACCATGATCGACGGACCTGCGGCGTAAACGATTGCGTTGCTATCCCATCCGCCCATGCCTTTGGCCGCGACTTCGTGGACCATCCCCTGCGCGAGTTTGAGGATCGGAAATTGCGCATGCAGCGGCGCCTCGATCTGTTCGTCGGACAAGGCGAGCGTGACGTCCAAATTGCCATGGGAGGATGCAGCGTAGCGCGCCAGCTCTTCTAGATAGAACGCATCGGCGAGCGTTCGGACGCCGAAATACACCGCCGCCCGGTGATCGCGAAAATAGTCGGCTTGCGTCGCGCATTCGAGGATCGACATCATGCCTGCGATCCCGGAGCCGCCGGCAATACAAACGAAATTTCGATTCTCATCCGTACGGAATATCGCGCGGCCGAGCGGGCCAAATACTTCGACCTCGGCCTCGGTGGATGTTTCGAACAGCCAGTCGCAGAAACGGCCGCCGGGCTTGCGTTTGATCAGGAACGCAAGGCGGCTGACGTCGGCTTCGAAATTGACTATCGAATAGGCTCGGCCGCCGGCAATGCCCGTGACTCCAAGCACCACGAATTGGCCGGCCTTAAAACTCATCGGCGCGTCCAAGTGCAGATCGAAATGCATGACGTCCTTGGTCAGCTGGCGGCGGCCGCGAATCACGCCACGGCGTGTTGCCGGCGCGGATTGGCCGGACACGACGAGCTCGGAAGGCACGAGCAACACGCAATCCGAGCGCGCCCAAGCCTGACACATAAGAATATCGCCTTTTTCCGGCTTGAGCCGCTTGCCGCCGGGCGCTTCCTTCCACCTGACGTCGACGTCGCCGGACACGATCCGCGCACGGCAGGTCCCGCAGGTGCCGGTCGCGCATTCGAAGGGAAGATTGATGCCTTGCCGCAGGCCGGCATAGAGAATGGATTCGCGCTCGCCGCAATCGAAAGCGAGTTCGCCATTTTTGTTCTGGATGGTAATTCTCATCGGCATGAGCCAAAGCCGGCGACTACTTGAAAAAGTCGTCGTCGCTGTCCCCATCCTCGGCGTCGAAGTCGTAGGTTAACTCGCTTTCGATATTGGCGAGTATCGCGTCGTTCTCCTGTCTCGTCTCGTAGATCTTGAGCGGCTTTTCGGTCTCGCCTTGCATTTCGAGCGTTCGCAAATCCCACGCCCAGAGATGTTTGGTGCAGGTCAGAATGCAGCGCGCGACGATCCCCGACTGAGCCAGCGGCTCTTCCATATGGGGGCAGATCGGCGGGATAGCGCGGAAACCCTCGCCATAGTTCACGACCACGACCGGTATCCCGTCGACGTCGAATTGCTTTACCGCGTTTTCCGTCAGCTCGGCGGCGTCGCATATACGCTTCCATGGCATTGTTGATTCTTCCACACGCCGAACAAAGGATGAGCCCGGCCGCTGCATTTCGCTCAAATCGGCCAGTGCGATCCTTTGTCGAGCCGCCGGTTCTCGATGCGCACCTCGCGGCTGACGAACTTTGCTTTGTTGTTCTCGATCTTGAATGCGTCGATATATTTACCGACCAGGAACAGCCGGCTTTCTCCGGCGTCAATATGCGAATTAATGCCGTCGAGAAGGTTTTGATAGACGATCACCGAACTCACAGCTTTGGCTGAATGCGCTTGGTCATCGACGTCGACGGTATAGACGGAAGTGTGGCGGGTCAGCGGCGAGTGATCGGTATTGTGTTTCGGCAAAAGCTTAACCATCGACGCGAGGCCCTGCCGATCGAGCGCGAGGTAAGTCACATCCCTGTTGATCTCCGGGCTCCACGCGCGGATGGCGTATTGAAACTCATCGTCGCAATGCGTGAGCCACTCGTCCCAGTTCTGGCGGTCGAGCAGAATGGTCGAGCGATAGATCGTGTCACGCACAAGCGCGGCGGCGTCCACAGATAATCCCCTTCGGCGGTTCGCGACCGGTCGCGTTGCGAAAGTCGCCGGACGCGGCCCGGATCGCCAGACATGAATTGCTCGGCGGCCGAATCGATCCGCCGGACCGAGATCGCAGTTATTCCGCGGCAACCGAGATCGGTTCCGAATAAGGTAGATTGGGCTTATTCGGCTGCCGGTTCATCCACCGGCCCCACTCCTGGTAATAGTGCCGCATACCGTTCTCGTCATGGATCGTCTGTTTTTCGTGTCGTCCGTGAAGGATTCGACGCGGCTCCGAGCCGGTCAACATCGTGGTGCCCTGGCCCTGCACGCCGATGAGATCTTCATGCAGATTGCGGCCGAACGGTCCCCAGATCGAATTGTGGTGATTGACGCGAGTCTGACGCTCCTCCGCCGTATCGCGCTTCAATCCGAGACCGCGGAACTCGATCATAACTTTATCCGGCCCGAGCGGGGTGACGATATCGCAGCGCAACGCCGAACCGCGCAGGTTGAAGTTCATGCCGGGAAACAGATCGATCATGTACCATTGATTCGGCGGCAGATGCGGGAATGACAGCGCCGCGCGGCTCTGAAAGCCTTCGTAATTCTGGTAATTGACCTCGAACGTGCCGACGACCACGTGTCCGTGCTCGAACGCTTCGTTCTTGCGCGCGAAATAGGCGTCGTTAAATCCGGTCACCCGGTTATGGTAATGCATGAAGTCGTGATAAAACTCACAATTGGTATCGTGCCACAGCTTGTAGTTCGCGTTTATAATTGCCTTGTGATAGTGAAAAACCTCGAGCGGCTCCGCCTCCAGCGTCTTGCGCAGGCACGTAAATGCCGGTCCGGCCCAGTCTTCGAGCGACACCGTCGGGTTATCTTCAAGATTGACCCAGACGAAACCGCCGAATTTCACTTCGCATCGCAAGCGGCGCAATCCGACGTCTTCCTTGCACAGCCGCTCCTGGAAACCTTCCTTCTCGCGGCTGATATAAACGCAATTGCCGCGCATGTCGTACTGCCAGGCGTGGAACATGCAGGTCATTCGTTTGGGATTGCCTGAAGGGCTTCCCTCAAGGAAGCTTCCCGAAGGGCGCCGCTCGATAATCATGCCACGATGCGGGCAGACGTTGAGAAAGGCGCGAACCTCGTTGTCGGGACCGCGGCATATGATGACCGGCTCTCGGGCAATACTCACGGTGCGGAAATCGTAGGTATTGGGCAGTTCCGATTCATGGCAAACCGGAATCCAGGTCTTCTTGAAAATTTTCTCCAGCTCTTCCTCGAAGATTCCCGGATCGGAATAGATGCGGCTGTCCACCCACTCGGTTGGCTTGAGATGCGGCTCCGCCACCCATTGCCGGTGATT
>DASPWC010000184.1:0-4496 GCA_035622055.1 Xanthobacteraceae bacterium
CCCGACCTGCCGAAAATAGAGAGGAATTAAGACCATGGCCAAGGTCATCGGTATCGATCTCGGGACCACCAATTCCTGCGTCGCCGTGATGGAAGGCAAGACGCCGAAGGTTATCGAGAACGCTGAAGGCATGCGCACGACGCCCTCCATCGTCGCTTTCACGGATGACGGGGAACGGCTCGTCGGCCAGCCGGCGAAGCGCCAGGCGGTCACCAATCCCGAGCGCACGATCTTCGCGGTGAAGCGCCTCATCGGCCGCCGCTACGACGACCCGATGGTGGAGAAGGACAAGAAGCTTGTCCCGTACAAGATCGTACGCGCCTCGAACGGCGACGCTTGGGTGGAAGTCGAAGGCAAGAGCTATTCGCCCTCCCAGATTTCCGCGTTCATTCTGCAAAAAATGAAGGAAACGGCGGAAGCCTATCTCGGCACCAAGGTCGAGCAAGCGGTCATCACCGTTCCGGCTTATTTCAACGATGCCCAGCGCCAGGCCACCAAGGACGCCGGCAAGATCGCCGGACTCGAAGTGCTGCGCATCATCAACGAGCCGACGGCGGCGGCGCTCGCCTACGGCCTCGACAAGAACAAATCCGGCACCATCGCGGTCTATGACCTCGGCGGCGGCACATTCGATATTTCCATTCTCGAGATCGGCGACGGCGTGTTCGAGGTGAAATCGACCAACGGCGATACGTTCCTCGGCGGCGAGGATTTCGACATGCGCCTTGTCAACTATCTCGCCGACGAATTCCAAAAGGAGCAGGGCATCGATCTGCGCCGCGACAAGCTCGCGCTGCAGCGGCTCAAGGAAGCGGCCGAGAAGGCCAAGATCGAATTGTCCTCGACTACCCAGACGGAAATCAACCTTCCCTTCATCACGGCGGACGCAACGGGACCAAAGCATCTGACGATGAAGCTCACCCGCGCCAAGTTCGAGGCGCTGGTCGACGATCTCATCCAGAAAACGATCGAGCCGTGCAAGCAGGCGCTCAAGGACGCCGGCCTCTCGGCGGCCGAGATCAACGAGGTGGTCCTGGTCGGTGGCATGACGCGCATGCCGAAGGTGCAGGAAGTCGTGAAGCAATTATTCGGCAAGGAGCCGCACAAGGGGGTCAATCCGGACGAGGTGGTGGCGGTCGGCGCGGCAATCCAAGCCGGCGTGCTGCAAGGCGACGTCAAGGACGTCCTGTTGCTCGATGTGACCCCGCTGTCGCTCGGCATCGAGACGCTCGGCGGCGTGTTCACGCGGCTGATCGATCGCAACACCACCATCCCGACCAAGAAGAGCCAGGTGTTCTCTACGGCCGAAGACGGCCAGACGGCGGTGACAATCCGTGTCTTCCAGGGCGAGCGCGAGATGGCGGCCGATAACAAGATGCTCGGCCAGTTCGATCTCATCGGCATTCCCCCCGCGCCGCGTGGCGTGCCGCAGATCGAGGTTACGTTCGACATCGACGCCAACGGCATCGTCAACGTTTCCGCCAAGGACAAGGGTACCGGCAAGGAGCAGCAGATCCGCATCCAGGCTTCCGGGGGCCTGTCCGAGGCCGACATCCAGAAGATGGTCAAGGATGCCGAGGCGCATGCCGAGGAAGACAAGAAACGGAAAGCCCAAGTCGAGGCGAAGAACCACGCCGAGGCGCTTGTCCACTCGACCGAGAAGGCGCTCGCAGAGCACGGTTCGAAAGTCGGCGAAGCCGACCGCCGCGCCATCGAGAACGCCATGGCCGACCTCAAGGAGGCCCTCAAAGGCGCCGATGCCGACGCCATCACGGCCAAGACCAATGCGCTTGCACAAGCGTCCATGAAGCTCGGCGAGGCGATGTATAAGCAGGCCGCGGAGCAACAGACCGGCGGTGACGGCGGTGAGACCGCTGGCGGCGCCGAGGGCAAAAAGGACGATGTTGTCGATGCCGAGTTCACCGAAGTCGACGACGACAAGAAGAACAAGAAATCTGCCTGATGTAGCGAGGCGTTTGATGCCGTTGCCGCTTATCGGAATTGCACCCCCGCAAACCAAACGGGGGTGCTCTTTCATCGATAATCGGCCGTCAATCGGGTGAGGACTGATGGCCAAGCGCTGCTACTACGAGACCCTGGCGATAGAACGCACCGCAAGCGACGGCGCCATCAAGGCGGCCTTTCGCAAGCAAGCGATGCAATTTCATCCGGATCGCAACCCGGGCGACAAGCAAGCCGAGCACCGTTTCAAGGAAATCAACGAGGCTTACGAGGTTCTCAAGGACCCCGATAAGCGTGCGGCTTATGATCGTTTCGGCCACGCCGCATTCGAGCATGGCATGGGGAACGGCGGGGCGGCCGGATTCGGCGCCGACTTCGGCACGACTTTCTCGGATTTGTTCGAAGGCATTTTCGGCATGTCGGCCGGTCGCGGTCGCGGTACCGGTCGCGAGCGCGGCGCCGATTTGCGATACAATATGGAGATCACTCTGCAGGAAGCCTACGCGGGCAAGCATGCGCAAGTCCGCATTCCGACCTCGGTGACCTGCGAGGCTTGCTCCGGTTCTGGCGCCAAGGCCGGCACCAAGCCGAAGACCTGTTCGATGTGCGGCGGGCACGGCCGTGTTCGGCACGCGCAAGGATTCTTCACGCTCGAACGCACCTGCCCGAACTGTCACGGACGCGGGCAATCGATCGATACCCCATGCACGTCATGCGTGGGGTCCGGACGCGTCACGCGCGAGCGCACCCTATCGGTGAATATCCCGGCCGGCGTCGAGGACGGCACCCGCATCCGGCTCGCCGGCGAAGGCGAGGCCGGGGTTCGCGGCGGTCCGCCAGGCGATCTGTACATTTTCCTTTCGATGGGCGCGCATCCGTTCTTTCAGCGCGAAGGGGCCGACCTACATTGCCGCGTTCCGGTCTCCATGGTGACGGCGGCGCTGGGCGGCGAATTCGAAGTGCCGACGATCGACGGCGGCAAGACCAAGGTGAAGGTGCCGGAGGGCACGCAATCCGGCCGGCGCTTCCGTTTGGCGGGCAAGGGCATGCCGGTATTGCGGGCCCGTCAGAGCGGCGACATGTATGTTCAAGTCATGGTCGAAACGCCCCAGAAACTGACCAAGAAACAGCGCGATCTTTTAGCTGAGTTCGATCGCCTGTCATCGCACGATACGCAGCCGGAATCCTCGGGATTCCTGGGCAAGGTCAAAGAGTTCCTCGACGGATTGAGCAGTCGCGCCGGCTCCGCCTGAGCGTGCGTATGGTCTTTGTTTTGTAAATGCGTTAATAAACGCCGAGATTTTGTCGCGTGGATGATATGCCACTGCCGGCCCTGCAGATATTCGAGCGAAAGATTGGGCGGCAACTTCGCCTCCTGGAAATTCGGAAAACAATTATCGAGCGGAAAATCGAGCGCCAGCTTCGGCTGTTCGAAGAAAAGCGCGACGGTATCGGTCGCAAAATCGAGCAGCGGATAAAGCAATTCGAGCCGAAGAAAAGCAATCGGCTCAATGACGAAGTGCGCTTTATCCGCTCTTGGATCGAGCGACCATTGTCCACTGGCGCAGTGACGCCGTCAGGCAAAATTCTTGCGCGCACCATGGCGCGCTATGTCAATCCGGATTCGGTCGGTCCGGTGGTGGAACTGGGCCCTGGCACGGGGCCCGTCACGGGGGCTTTGGTAGAGGCCGGGGTCAATCCGTCGCGCCTGGTGCTGGTGGAATCCAATCCGGTCTTCTGCCGAATTTTGCGCACCCGTTTCCCTGACGCGACACTGGTTCAAGGCGACGCCTATAGCGTGCGCCGGCTGCTCGAAACGCTGCTGATTCAGCCGGCCGCGGCCATGGTCTCCGGCCTGCCGCTGATCACCAAGCCGGTTAAGACGCGCTTGCGGCTCATTCGCGATGCCTTCGACCTCATGCTGCCCGGCGCGCCGTTCGTGCAATTTACATACTCGGTGGCTTCGCCGCTGCCGAAGCGGCTTGGCGGGTTTTCAGTCGAAGCTTCCGATCGTATCTGGATGAATATTCCGCCGGCTCGCGTGTGGGTTTATCGGAAAACATGATAGTGGACGACAGTCCGATCGACATTGCCGCTCCGTTACTCTCCGTTGTCTTGCGAATTCCATGCCCGCTCCGAAAGTTCTTGTCATTCCCGGCTCGCTGCGCAGCGGGTCGCACAATGTGAAACTCGCGGCGCTCGCGGCCAAGGAGCTGGCGCTTGCCGGAGCCGAGGTCACGCGAATTTCGCTACAGGACTATACGTTGCCGCTGTTCGACGCCGATCTGGCTGCTGCGTCCGGACCGCCGGCTGCGGCGGTCAAGCTCAAGCAGGCCCTGATGGCGCACCACGGGATTTTCATCACCAGTCCGGAATATAGCGCCTCGGTGACCCCGCTGATCAAGAACACGATCGATTGGATTTCGCGCGTGCGCGAACGCAACGAACCGACCTATGCCGCTTTCAGGGGCCGCGTCTTCGCGATCGGATCGGCGACAGCCGGCGGCGGGGGCGGCCTGCGCTCCATGATGGCG
>DASPWC010000185.1:0-3499 GCA_035622055.1 Xanthobacteraceae bacterium
GCTGCAGCCTTCGGCCAAGGCGGCAACGACATTCTCAGCCGCGACGCGGTGCTCCGCGATCCGGAAATTCCCGTGCTCGGCAATCCGCAGGGCGACCTGACCGTCGTCGAATATTTCGATTATCAGTGCCCGTATTGTAAAAAGCTTGCGCCGGAAATCGCGCAGGTCGTTCGCGAGGACGGCAATATCAGGCTGGTGCTGAAAGACTGGCCGATCTTCGGCGCGGTTTCAAAGTTGGCCGCGCAATTGGCGCTGGCGGCAAAATATCAGAACAAGTACCAGGAGGCGCATGATGGGTTGATCGGCGCCACGGGGAAATTGAGCGACGCCAACATTCCGGAGCTTCTGATCAAGGCCGGTGTAGACGTCGAAAAGGACAAGCAGGATCTGCAGGCACACCAGAAGGCCATCGACGACCTGTTGGTCCGCAACGACGATCAAGCCGCCGCCCTCGGCTTCGAGGGCACGCCCGGATTTATCGTCGGCTTTTTCCGCGTGCCGGGCGTGGTCGAAATGAACGTGTTCAAGCAGATCATCGCCGACGCGCGGGCGGCGGCGAAGAAGCGCAAGAGCTAAAACATGATGCGGATACCAGTTTTCGGAAAAGATCATGCTCGAACGACAAATTGAAGCAAAACGCCGATTTTCAGCCTGAAATCATTTTGCTCTAAGTCACCTTTGACCGAGGGCGCGTGACTGATAAAGGCGAATCTTACAGCCCCGCGGCGCCGCCGTCGGCGCGGGGATCGTGCGCGCCCTCGCACGTGCCGTTCGGGTGCAGCACCACCGAGCCGGCGTGGCCCATCACATCCGAATAGGGCTCGGATAGTACGTCGAGATCGTGCCCGGCGGCGGCGAGTGCGTCGATCAGGGCTTCATCGAAACGCGATTCCAGCCGCAGCGCGGTGCGCGGCGCGCCCCAGGTTCGTCCCAGCACCCAGCGCGGCCGGTCGATCGCCTCCAAGAGGGATTCGCGGAAGTCGACGTAGCGCGTGAACACCGCGCTTTGGGACTGCGGCTGGCCGTCGCCGCCCATACAGCCATAGGCCATGACGCGGCCGTCCTTGAGGACCGCGAGCGCCGGGTTGAGCGTGTGGAACGGCAGCCGGCCCGGCGTGAGATAGTTGAGCGCGCCGGGTTGCAGCGAAAAACTCGCGCCTCTGTTCTGCATGAGGAGGCCGGTGCGCGGCAGCACACAGCCCGAGCCGAATTCCCAATAGAGCGATTGGATATAGGAAACGACGAGCCCGGTCGTGTCGGCGGCGCCCATCCAGATCGTATCGCCTTTGCCCGCCGGCAACGGCCAGGCCGCCGCCTTGCGGCGATCGATCATCGCGGCCTCGCGGGCGAGGGAGGGCTCTTCGAGCACGCGGTCCAGCGGATGGGCGAGATAGTTCGGATCGGTGACGAGCCGATCGCGCACGTGCAATCCGCGCTTGGTCGCCTCCACCAGGCCGTGGATATGGTCGAAGCTTTCGGCCTGCTTCACGCCGAGGCGGGCGAACAGAGCGACGATCATCAGCGAGACGACGCCCTGGGTGGGCGCGTCGGTGTTGAAAACCGTGCCCGAAGGAAGTTCGACGCGCAGCGGTTCGGCAATCCTGGCCCGGTAGCGTTGCAAGTCATCGCGCGTCAGCGGGCTGTGGATGCCTTCGAGATCGGCGCCGGTCTCGCGTCCGACGTCGCCGCGATAGAAATCGTCGAGACCGGCATGGGCCAGATGCTCGAGCGTCGCGGCGAGCGCTTCCTGTTTGAGGATCGCGCCGAGGGTAGGGATCTTGCCGTCGAGCAGAAACCGCGCGGCAAAACCCGGTACGTCCTTGAGCGTGTCGAATTGTTCGCGCGTCAAACGCTCCTGGCTGCGCGTAACCGTGTAGCCGCGCCGGGCCTGGACGATGGCGGGCGTCAACAGATCCTTGAGCGGCAGCTTGCCGCCATGCGCCTTGGCGGCCTCGTGCGCCAGTATCCAGCCGCCGACCGCGCCGGGCACCGTGAGCGCCGCAAGCGGTCCGCGGGTCGGCATCGTCTCGTGGCCGCGATAAAGTTCGGGCTTAGCCTGCGCGGCGGTGGGGCCTGCCGCCATAATGGCGCGCACGCGCCCGGACGGTTCGCGAATGAGCCAGAAACCGTCGCCGCCGACGTGAGTCATGTGGGGATAGACGGCCGCGATCGATGCGGCCATGGCCAACATCGCCTCGATCGCGTTGCCACCCTCGGCCAGGATCGATCGTCCGGTCTCAGCGGCCGCGGCGTGCGGCGCGCAAACCACGCCGCAGCGATGCCCGGCGCTGTGCAAGTTCACGGAATTTGTCATGATTCGATGGGCCGTATTCAATTCGCCACAGTCAATTCGCCGTCGGCGGTCTGCGCGACAAAGCCGCGCTTGCGCAACAGCGCTTCGGCGCTCGGCAGCCTTCCGCGGAAGGCCTTGTAGGCGTCGGCGGGCTCCTGCAAGCCGCCGGCCGCGTAGATCGATTGGCGCAACCGTTTCGCCGTCGTGGGATCGAAAATATCGCCGGTCTCCTCGAAGGCGGCGAACGCATCGGCGTCGAGCACTTCCGACCACATATAGCTGTAATAGCCTGCGGCGTAGCCGCCTCCGGCGAAGATATGCGCGAAGTGCGGCAGCCGGTGCCGCATCACGATCTCGTCCGGCATGCCGATGCCGGCGAGGCTTTGCGCTTCGAACGCGTTCGGGTCGAGCGTTCCGTCGCCATTCTTTGCTGGCTGCATTGAATGCAGATCGAGATCGAGCGCGGCGCAGGCGATGTATTCGACGGTGGCAAAGCCCTTGTTGAAATTGCGCGCGGCGACGAGCCGCTGCAGAAGCTCGTCCGGCATCGGTGCTCCGGTCCGGTAATGCAGCGCAAAGCGCCGCAGCAATTTCGGCTGCAGCAGCCAGTGCTCGTAGAGCTGCGACGGCAGTTCGACGAAATCGGTGGCGACATTGGTTCCGGAAATCGCCGGATAGGTGACCGAGGAGAGCAGGCCGTGCAGCGCATGGCCGAACTCGTGAAACAGCGTGCGGGCATCCTCGAAGCTCAAAAGCGTCGGCTCGCCGGCGGGCGCCTTGGCGAAATTGCAGACATTGACAATGAGAGGCGTGTGTCCGGCGAGATTCTGCTGGTCGCGCAGCGCGGTCATCCAAGCGCCGCTGCGCTTTGAGCCGCGCGCGAAATAGTCGCCGAAGAATAGCCCGATCTCCTCGCCGTCGGCGTCGGACACGCGCCACACCCGAACGTCCGGATGCCAGACCGGCACGCTCGCCTGCGGCGTGAATTGCAAGCCGAACAGGCGTCCCGCCGTATAGAAGGCCGCCTCGACGATCCGATCCAGGCTGAGATAGGGCTTGATGTCGGCTTCGTCGAAATTGCAAACGCGCTGGCGGAGTTTTTCGGCGTAGTAGCGCCAGTCCCACGGCGCGAGCTTGAAGTTGCCGCCTTCCTCCCGGATGAGCGCCTGCATGGCGTCGCGATCGTCGAGTGCGCTGGCGCGCGCT
>DASPWC010000186.1:0-3231 GCA_035622055.1 Xanthobacteraceae bacterium
TCCAGTACCGTAGGGGAAGCACCATGAATCGCAGATCGCCGGTCGCGCACGCGCACCATTAGTCGCGCTTCACCGACCGAGCGCCGGCGGTCTTCTGCCGGCTCAACCAGATCCGCTCGACGATAGTCACGCTTTGCGTCCCCACCGGTTCGCAGAGGAGCTCAAGGAGCAGTCGTAGCGCTCGTCGCCGTGGTCGACCCAGTGCGGCGTCCGACTCGGGACTCCCACATTTCTTTCTGCGCCTTGACGAAATCGCGATAGTCGGGGGGATTGAAGTCGAGCAGCGTGCCGCCCGATTCGAAATGCTGAATGAACGCCTTGCCGATGGCGAATGTAGCCCCGGCGGAGAGCACCGGCATGACAAATCCCGCCGCAAGAATGTTGACAACCGGAACAGCCTTGAGCGCACTCGCCGCGCCCATGCCGCTGGTGGCGGGAATCATGCAGCCGGCGAGCGCTGCGATCAGTGCCTTGCCGCGATTTTCAGAAAACTCTACGCCGTAAATTTGCGAGAGCCGGCGCAGCATTTGCAGTTGCAGGCCGCCGACGGCAAGCACGTCGACAACCGGCAGCGGCACCAGCCCGGCCACGCCGGACCAGATCGCAAATCGATCCACCAGTTTCGAGGCCGTTTGGTCGCGATTCTCGGTTGCCTCTGACGATGTCGGCGCTATGGCATCGGTTTCTGGATGCGGGGAACCACTCGGTCTCTGTGCCATGGCGTTTCGTTTATCCTTTCTGTCATCCCGGGGAACCGGACTGGTGCGCGTATTCACAAACGCGCGGTCCGTCGGCTCAACCATAATCTAGGCCCCAACCGGTATCCCGCGATCGGCGTGTTAAGATCTAGGGCTCAACCGATGGAGTACAAAAAGGCTAGCATGGCACTTTGCCGGTGCCAAGCGGCGAACGCCGCACATAAAATCGCGTAACCATAAGGTAAATCGCGAGAATTATGACCCGGCGGCATCGGCGCGGGGCGTGTTCTGCTACGACGCGCGGCCGAATTTTTCGACCTGCCATCGACGTCGCAGCGAGCATGCCATTTGATTCAAAAATTCGGCGTAGGCGAAAAGCATTCGTGGCAATGCCACGACGCCCAGGCCCGCGTCGTCATCGACGCCTGAACGCGGCACGTTGATCGCCTGCGTCAGCATAGAGACGCCGATTTTTCATGAGCTGCAGAAATCGTCGCGCGGCGCCTGCTTGTTGATTGACGCATTCTATTGATTAAAGCGTAGCGTGGCGTTGATCGAAGCGTTGTGTGGCGCGCCCGAAGAGATTCGAACTCCTGACCCCCAGATTCGTAGTCTGGTGCTCTATCCAGCTGAGCTACGGGCGCGGCGTGTCGTAGCTATAGGCTTCGCCGCCCAATGGCAAGGCGACGCCTTCCCGGAGCCGAGCCAGCTCCCGTTGGTCCGAAACGGCAAACCGGCATCAATTTCTCGCCAGAGACAGGCCTTTGTTAAGCTTGCGCGCGCGCGCCGCGATGCGCGGCGAGCTCCACAGCGCGATCGGGAATCGTCAGCCGCAAGGTCGCGCCGATGGTGCCTTCGACCAGGCGAATATCGCCGCCGTGAGCGCGCACAAGCTCCGCGGCAATGGCGAGCCCCAAACCGGCCCCGCCGGTGCGGGTCGAGCCTTGGAACGCCTCGAACAGATGCGCCTGCGCCTTTTCCGAAAAACCGGGGCCGGTGTCGGAAACCTCGATCGCGACAACAGCGCCTTCGCGGCGTCCGGTGATCCGAATCTGATCGCGGCCCGGATCGCGGCCGGTACGGCCTTCCGCCTGGCCTTCCATCGCTTGCACTGCATTGCGCGACAGATTGAGCAGGATGCGGAACAGCTGATCGTAATCGGCCTCGACGACAAGGCCGCGCTCGATAGCGGTGATCCAGCGGATCGCCGCGTCCGGACCGAGTCCCAGAGTTTCGTGCACCTCTTCGACCAGTGGCTCGAGCGGAATCGGCCGACGGTCCGGCGGCGGCTCCTGCAGACGACCGTAGGACAGCGTGGATTGGCAAAAGGCGATGGCGCGCTCGAGCGCGTGCATCAGCTTCGGCGCGAAACGCTGGACACCGGGATCGGGAATCTTGGCGAGCCGGTCGGAGAATAATTGCGCCGAGGCGAGCAAGTTGCGCAGATCGTGATTGATCTTGGACACAGCAAGACCGAGGCCGGCGAGCCGGCTCTTTTGATGCAGCATCGAGGCCAGCTCACTCTGCATGGTGGCAAGTTCGCGTTCCGCGATCCCGATCTCGTCAAGGCGCGCCGACGGCACGATGGCGCGCTCAGTGTCTTCCGGATCGGCGCGGAACGCGATCATATTGGCGGTAATGCGCCGCATCGGCCGCACAAACATATAGTGCAACGCGAAATAGACGAGCGTTGCGGTGATGGCCGAGATGACAAGCGATAAGAATAAAATGTCGGCCGAATAGCGCAGCATCGCCTTGCGGAGCGGCTGCTCGTCCATCACGAGTTCGATATATTCGCCGCCCATCGGCGCAGGGCCAACCACGCGCATCACGTCCTTCTTGTGATTGAGCATGGTGGCGAATGCGTCGACGATCGCATCGAAGGCATAGACGTCGCGCATGTCGTAAGCGGCGGCGACCGCAGGCGGCATGTCGTCGATTGCGAGCATGCGCCGGCGCGTGCCCATTTTCATAGCAACCGCGCGCGCGCCGATGGAGTTGAGGATTTCCTTGCCAAGCGTATCAGAGACGACGCCATTCGGCGCGGCGTCGAGCACGAGCGCCGCGGTATAAGCGGTGGCCAGCCGATCCTTCAACCAGACGACGCGGAAATTGGCGACCGACGGCACGTAGATCAGCACTTCCGCGATCATCACGAACAAGATCGTGAGGACGAGGAGTTTTCCCGAAAGACCGAAGCGTGGCGTCCGGAGCGCCTCCGGCCGCATCGCGGTTTCTTCGTTCATGACTTGAGTCCGCTGCTTAGCCAAAACGGCGGAACCAGCCAATGATGCGCCGCACCGTAGGCAAGGTCAAACCCCCGGCAAAATATGACATCGCCGCCGTTTACCTACCTTCGCCACGCCCGGATAGGGGACGACTAGCCCAGCGAAGGCTTCGATATTGAGTTTTTGATCGATCGCGAGGCCGAAAGTGGCGATGTTTTGGCTGCCGCGGCGCTGGCCAGAATAACGCCGCGAATACCTCCTCTGCGGTCGGCGACGATCTCGATGTGACCCTTCGTCGCCCCGTT
>DASPWC010000187.1:0-4738 GCA_035622055.1 Xanthobacteraceae bacterium
AAACGCCGATCGGCGTCCATGGCCGCGCGACCATCGCGCAGCCCCCAGTCCGATTTCAGCGTTGTCTTGGGAATGCCCAGCGGGCAGGCGGCAAGAACAGGCAAAATATCGAACGGCGCGCATATAGACGACGCCGGCACATTTTACAAGCGCTTCGGGGCGCGTTTCCGTGACGGCGGCATTTTCCTCGGATAATGCGCCGGAGAATCGGCCCTTCGGTTCCTTGTTAAGGTTCGCCTGCGTCCCTATATCACCTCCGATGCTGCCGCGAGCGGTTCTACGCGGTCTTTGCCGATTGGAGCGAAAAATGGCCCGTTTCGATTATGCGTCTCCCGCCGAACTGTTTCCCAGCCGACGAAGACTGCGGACGACGCGCGTCACCTACATGCGGTTTGCGACGGCCGCGGAGGCGATCCGGCACGCGATCGAGGTGCTCCCGGCCGGTGCATTTTTGGGAACCTATCTCGAGGTGAACGAGGAGCGCTTCGATTCCGCCGGGATCCGCCGCTTGTACGATGCGCCCGAATACCCGTTTGCCCGGCAATCCGCAGCAGTGAAGCAGGCTTCCTAGAGCATTTTCCGGAAAAGTGGGTGCCGGTTTTCCGTAGAAAATGCGACCAGTTATAAGTCTCGCTCAGCCGACGCCCGCGCGGGGCTGCCATGCGGCGCCGCGGCGACGTTCGCCATGGCAGCGCCGGGGCGTTGCGGCTACCATGCGCGCAAGTCGTCAAGGACGAACCCTTATGAACCGCGACCGCGCGCAGTTCCTGCTGCTCAACATCGGCCATTTCCTCGATCATCTGTTCACGCTGATCTTCGCCACCGTGGCCGCGCTGGCGCTCAGCCGCGAGTGGAGCGTCGGCTACGGCGATCTCCTCGCCTATGCGACGCCCGGCTTCTTCGCCTTCGGCCTGTTCTCGCTGCCGGCCGGCTGGCTCGCCGACAAATGGAGCCGCGAGGGCATGATGTGCGTGTTCTTCATCGGCGTCGGCCTTGCCGCCATCGCCACCGGCTTCGCGCGGACGCCGCTGCAGATCGGCGTCGGCCTCTTCGTCATCGGCGTGTTCGCGGCAATCTATCATCCGGTCGGGCTCGCCATCGTCACCGCCAAGTGGCGCAACACCGGCATGCGCATCGCGGTCAACGGCGTGTGGGGCAACCTCGGCGTCGCCAGCGCGGCGCTGTTGACCGGCTATTTCATCGACCACGGCGGCTGGCGCGCGGCGTTCTTCGTGCCGGGCGCGGTCGCGGTCGCGATCGGCCTCGCCTACACGGTGCTGCGCCGGCGTGAGCTGCGCGCCGCGCCGGCGGCGGGCAAGGCCGCGGCGGCGAAGGAGGTGCCGCTGCCGCCGGATTACAAGGCGCTGCTCATGCGCATTTCCGCGATCGTGTTCGTCACCGCCGCGGTGTCGAGCATCATCTTCCAGTCGACCACCTTCGCGCTGCCGAAGATTTTCGACGAGCGCATGCAGGGGACCGCCGCCGCCTCGGCGCAGTGGCTGCGCGACGCCGGCCTAGCGGGGCGGACCGACATCGCCACCATGGTCGGCGCGTTTGCCTTCATCGTGTTCGCGGTCGCCTCGTTGGCGCAGCTCATCGTCGGCGCCCTGCTCGACCGCTTCGGCCCGGCCCCGGTGTTCATGACGGTCGCCGCCATGCAGGTCTTATTCTTCGGCCTGATGCCCGGCCTGCACGACGGCCTGGCGCTCGCCGTCGCCCTCGGCTTCATGCTCGGCGCCTTCGGGCAAATCCCGATCAACGACTACATGATCGGCAAGATGGCGGCGGGCGAACTGCGCGCGCGCGCCTACGGGCTGCGCTACGTGGTCAGCTTCACCGCGCTCGCCGCGGCGCTGCCGCTGATCGCCTTCGTCTACGACCGCTGGGGCTTCGACACCCTGTTCCGCATCCTCGCGGCGGCGGCGGCGGTGATCCTGTGCGCGGTGGCCCTGCTGCCGCGCCGGCTGCCAGCCCCGGCGGCGGTGGGGGTGTGAGGCTCGCGCGTCCCTATTCCTGACTGGCGATTTGGTATATTGGTCGGGCTATGACCCACGAGCCGACGCAAACTAAAGACTGGTCGCAGCTGTTTGCGAAATATCGCGGGCAGTGGGTTGCCCTCGCCGACGACGAAGTGACCGTCCTCGCGGCGGCGCCGACCGCGAAGGGCGCGCTCGCGGCGAGTGCGGCGAAAGGCGCGCCTGAACCGATCCTGTACCGCGTGCCGGATACCCTCGATACCTTTGTCGGCTATGAAGTTCGCCTATAAGCGATTCGCGAGCGGCATCGAGCGACCGATTATCCCAATCATCGTTCGGAATCCCGCGACCGGGCAATCGGTTCGCTATCTTGCGCTCGTCGATTCGGGTGCTGACGAATGCATCTTCGCCGGCGAGATAGGGGAGCTGATCGGTCTCGCAGTGTCCGAGGGCAGGGAGCGAACCGTGTCGGGCGTAGTTGCCGGGCAGACGCGCCCTTACTACGTGCACGACGTTGAAATCGAAGTTGGCGGATGGCGCACGCGCGTCGCCGTCGGGTTCATGCCCGACTTGGCCCCAAATGGTCACGGCTTGCTTGGGCAGACGGGCTTCTTCGATCTATTTTCGTTCGTGAAGTTCGAACGACCGACAGGAACCATCGAACTGGGAGACATTCTGCCGGTCAGCATCGGGTCCAGGTAGGCGTGGCGTCGTCTCTCCTAAATATACGGAATTAGGCTTTGATGGCTGCTTTCGGAGGGTTGAGATGATGGAGGAGCAAAAGGAGAGTGATCTGGGCTGTCCGACAAGCAGGCTGCCGAAGTGAGGTGTTTAGGTGCTACCGGCCGCCGGCGCACAGCGGTGAGGCTTGATTTCCATTACCGGGCCCAATCCAGCGGCGAGTTTACGGAGCTCGCCGCGCCGCTGCCGTTGATCGCCTTCCTCTACGACCGCTGGGGCTATTCCTCTACGACCGCTGGGGCTTCGGCGCCCTGTTCCGCATCCTCGCCGACCCGGCAACGGTGATCCTTTGCGCGGTGGGACACCTTACACTGCAACATTTACGCGAATCGGATACATTATATCCGTTGTCGCGGCGGGTTGATTCGTGAGAGGGACACGTTTCGACGAGATTCACGAAGGGCGGGTTCTATGGCGCTGCCAGACGTGTACGTCCAAGTTTATGGACAGTTTCCAGAGGTCTTTAAACGAATTTCCGATGGACAAGCGCCGGATAAGTTCACTAGACAATACTTGAAAGATCTTGGATTCCGTTCTTCGAATCATCATGCGCTGATTCCGCTGTTTAAGACCCTTGGTTTCTTATCTGCCGATGGCGTACCCACTACGCGGTATCACGCATACCGAGACAAGTCGCAGGCTTCCAAAGTAATGGGGCAAGCCTTACGCGAAGCATACGCAGATCTCTTTACCATTAAGGAACAGCCCACCGAAGCCGATCGTCCACTTATTGAAGGGAAATTCAAAAGTGCGCATAACACCAGCGACCGTGTCGCCAAATTGATGGCGAGCACTTTCTATTCCTTGCTGCCGCTTGCTGACTTGAAGTCAAATCTGACTCCCCCAGGCGACCTGAAGGCTCCACCCGAACTGAAACCTGAAACGGCACCAGATCGGAGTGACCGTCATACGACGACAACGCACCGCCCGACGCTCCACTATAATATTCAGATTCATCTTCCTTCGACGAAAGATGTCGAGGTATTCAACGCTATATTCAAGTCACTACGGGAGCACCTGCTTGACTGACCAATTAAGCGCGCTCAGAGACTTCATGTTCCGCGGACTCATGTTCGAATCCGAGGCTGCTTCGTTTCAGTTAGCCGGAATTCAGGTGGGAGCAGACCTGGGGCAGGCTGAGGAGCGGCTTCTGTCAGAGGCTCTTTCGCCATTCGGCGTCGTTCGGCGAAATCAAGCGTTGGAGATGGGTCGACTTTATGTCGTAATCCACTGTTTTGAGAATGAGGTTCGATCCTTAATTCGAGAGACTCTCGAAGAAAAGGATGGGGCAGACTGGATCGAGAAAATACCTGCGAAGATTAAACAGTTTGCGGAAGGTCGCCAGAAGGCAGCTCACTCGGATTCGTGGCTTGAGGGCGAGAAATCAGATTTACTTGGCTTCATTGAGTTCGGACATCTGTCGCAAATTATAATCGATAAGTGGCAGTTCTTTGAAGACATTATGCCTTCGCAGCATTGGCTAAAACAGCGAATGGATGAGCTTGAAAAAACACGTCATTTCATCGCCCATAATCGCACACTCCTCCCTACTGAGTATCAGAGAGTTTATATGTATATTGCTGATTGGAATCGCGTAGTGGGGCTGTGATCTTCTCGAAAAGGTTCGTCGCGCGCCAGGACGGCTGCCGAAGCACTCACTGTTGAACCTCTTTTCCGCGAGCGAGGGCTACTCGGCTACGCTGCCGCAAGGCATGCGTGACTGGTGCTGCCGGTCAGGATTGAACTGACGACCTCTCCCTTACCAAGGGAGTGCTCTACCACTGAGCTACGGCAGCGCCCGCGGGTTGCTCTACAGGGACGCGCTTTTCGGCGCAACCGGTCATTCACGCAGGCGCCGCAGAAAGCAAGACGTGGATGGCCGGGACGAAGCCCGGCCATGACGGGGAGGGTTGCGCCGCCCCCTTCGAGACGCCGGCCTGCGGCCGGCTCCTCAGAGCCTGTGAATCTTTCCTATTTTGGCCGTTTCGCTGTTGAGCCACGGTCGGTTCTGTGATTCGGTT
>DASPWC010000188.1:0-4192 GCA_035622055.1 Xanthobacteraceae bacterium
AGGGTCCGAACTGTTCGTAAAGGCCGACCGTCGCTTTGAATACACCGCCGGCCTTGCCGATATCCTCGCCGAGGAAAACCACGTCGGGATCGCGCGCCATTTCCTGCGCGATGCCGCGCGCGACGGCCTCGCGATAGGTCAGTTCCGCCATGCGAAGCCTCCGTCGGCATAAACGTCGGTCGTGAGAATTTCGCGCGCGGGCGGCGGAGCCGCCTTGCATTTTTCCATGGCCTCGTCGACTCGGCGCTTCACGTCGGCCTCGATTCCGGCGATAACACCCTCGCCGACGCCGAATTGCTTCAAACGCTCGCGATAAATTTTTATAGGATCGCGCTCTTTCCATTTTTCCAGTTCGCCTTCGGGGCGATATTTGGCCGGATCGGCGCGGGAATGTCCGCTGTGCCGATAGGTCAAACACTCGATCAGCGATGGACCGCCTCCGGCGCGCGCCTGCTCATAGGCCGCGGTGGCCGTGCGATAGACGATATCGGCGTCATTTCCGTCGATCACGATACGCGCCAGGCCGTAGGCAGCGGCACGGTCGGCAGCCGGGTGCGGCACGGCGGTGACGTCGGCGATCGGCGTATATTCCATGTAAAAATTGTTCTCGCAGACGAAAATCACCGGCAATTTCCAGACGGCGGCAAAATTCAGCGCTTCGTGAAAAGCCCCGATATTGGTGGTGCCGTCGCCGAAGAAACAAACCGAGACGTCCTTCTGCCCTTTATATTGCGCCCGCCAGGCGGCGCCACAGGCAATGGGCAAATGCGCTCCGACGATCGCATAAGAGCCCATGACCCCGTGCTCGGCCGAGGTCAGGTGCATCGAACCGCCCTTGCCGCGCATTAGCCCATTGTCGCGTTGCATCAGCTCGCCCAGCACCTTCTCGATCGAGACGCCGCGCGCGAGCGTATGCGCATGGCCTCGGTAAGTGCAGAACGAGAGATCGCCGGGTCTCATGGCGGCCGCACAACCTGCGGCGACCGCCTCCTGTCCGAGCGCGAGATGGCTCGTGCCTTTAACTAAATTCTGCAGGAAAAGATCGAAGGCCCGCTGCTCGGCCTCGCGAATTTCGACCTGAATGCGATACAGGCGAAGCCGAATTTCCTCGCCGATATCGTCATTGAGGCTCGCATTCGGGGCGAGGGCGCGATCTTCGATTTTGGCCATGAAAAGTCCTCGGAATGCCCTACTGACGACGGGCGGGCGCAACTTAGCGCCAGTTGTGAAGGCGAAGCAATGTCATAGAGGGACAATGGCCGGGCGGCCTTGCAGATTGCCGCTTGCGCCTGCCCAAGCGAATTCTTAACTGACGGTGCGGGAGGTTTCGATGACTCAAGATTCCCTGGAATCGCGGACGCCCCCGGCATACGTTCAGCGCTTTTTCGGCGGTCCGCCGCTCGCCGTGATCGGACGCCTTGTTCTGTTGTCCATCCTGGTCGGTGTCATTCTTGCCGCGATCGGGCTGGATCCGTGGAACATCATCGAATCCGTCGAGCGCCTCATTCGGCATATTTGGAATATGGGCTTTGACGCGGTGCGCTGGCTCTGGCGCTACTTCCTGCTTGGCGCCGTGATTGTCGTGCCGATCTGGCTATTGGTGCGCATCGCCAAAGCACCGCGCGGTCTGTAAGCATCACCTGAAATGATTACCGGGCGTCGCTAGGCCAATGGCTCCGGCGTAAGTTGTCTCGTCCGAGGACGAATCGCATCTAAAAAATTATCGTGCCGCCGCTGCACAAAGGCGCCGCAGCCCGCTTTCGCTTGGTTTTTACTTGAGCCTTACTCGTCGACGGAATGCGAGCCGTCATCATCGGCCGGCATGGAATGATCCATGACCGAATGCTCGCGTGGTCCGCCGCCGCCGCGATGACGTCGCCGCCGCCGATGCAGCGGAAACCGATCCGGCGGTCCGTCATAGCCGTTCGGACCGGTGGGCCCGTTTTGCCCGTGCTGACCGCCGCCACCTTGACCCTGCTGCGATGGCTGGTGCTGCTGCTGACCGCCGGTAATGAAAGACGGCAGCCGCTCCACGTCACTTTCGCTCTCGGACGCGCGCTGTGGACGCGCATGCTGCTGCGGCTGGTAATTTTGCGGTTGGCCGTGGTGCTGTTCGCGCGGGTAATACGGCTGCGACTCGCGCGGGGCGAACGGCTCGCCGCCCAGGTGAGGCTGCTCGTTGTCGCCGTCGTCAAAACTGTCGTCAGCGCCACGCATCTCGCTGGGCTGCTGCTGCTGGTAATACGGCTGGCTTTGCCGCAGCTGTTCCTGCGCGGCCGCGATGACGCGGAAATAGTGCTCGGCGTGCTGGTAATAGTTTTCCGCGGCGACTGGATCTCCGGAGCTTTGCGCGTCGCGGGCGAGCTGGAGATATTTTTCGGCGACGTGGGATGCCGTTCCTCGAATTTTTACGTCCGGTCCACTGGACTCGTACATTCGCGACAGCGGATTTTGATGATGGCCACCCTTTCGGTTACGCCCGCGCATACGCTTGTTCTGACCGTTTCTCATGGTTCGCTGTTCGCCAACCCCCGTTATTTTGTGACGGCGCTGATGCCGCCCCTTGTTTCACCGAATTTTGCTCAAGCTCCGCCGTATCGGCTTCGAGCCGCTCTCAGTTCGCGCTCTGAATATCACCACACCCCGGTAACTATGCCCTCACCGGCAACTATGCTTGCCGCGTGTCAAAACCCTTCGTGATTATGCATCACCGCCACGCAACGATGCGCGCTGAACCCATGAAGCGTCACGATCTGAATCTGGCGATCCTATATGCCGTCCAATTCGGCTTTCGCTATTCAGTTTCGTTTTTTCTGCCTGACCTGCGCTGCCGACCTCTTGGAGCAAATGTCGAATTTTGCTCAGGGGTGTTCAGGGCAACGCGGCACCCTCATCTGGGGGCGACTCCGTAGCCGCAAACTAGTCGGTTCCGGCCAATATTCCAAGCGCTTTTTTGTCCTCAGCGCACTTTTGTTGGAGGTGCAATGTTACGCGTCATACATGTTATGCCGCTCTCTCTGCAACGAGGACGCGCGGCACGCCGTTAAGATCGGGCGGCAGGGCCAGCGGCGCAAGCCCCGCCGCGGCAATTAGGCCCGCGACAGGTTCCGCCTGACCGATCCCCAGTTCAACAGCCAGAATACCGCGAGGCGCCAGCAGGGGCGCCGCGGCTGCTGCGATCGCTCGATATGAATCGAGCCCATCGCGTCCGCCGTCGAGCGCGACGCGCGGGTCGAACAGGCGCACTTCGGGCGGCAATGCATCGATGGCCTGCGTAGCAATATAGGGCGGATTGGAAACGATGATATCGAACGGTCCACGCAGAGCGGCGGCCAGGTCGCAGACGAGATAGGCTGCACGGGTCAGATGCAGGTCTCGAGCATTGTCGCGGGCCACCATGAGCGCGGCTGGATTAATATCGCTGCCCACGCCGAAACTGTTAGGAAGCTCGGTTAAGAGCGCCAGCAAGATTGCACCGCAGCCGGTACCGAGATCGGCGATACGCCACGCATGCGAGCGCGAGTCGCGCTTGTCGAGCGCCGCGAGTGCGGCTTCGACGACTATTTCAGTGTCCGGGCGCGGCACCAGTGTCGCTTCACCGACACGCAGCCGCAGGCTCCAGAATTCCTTAAACCCGATAATGCGCGCGACCGGTTCGTGGGCTAACCGGCGTTGCGCCAGCGCAGCGATTGCGCGCTGCTGCTCCACGCTGAGAATTTGCGTGGCGGAGGCGGCGAGCGCGGCGTGATCCAAGCCGAGTGCATGGCAGATGAGGATACGGGAATCGAGTTCCGGCGCGTCGACGCCGCGAGCGCGAAATTTTTTCGCCCATATACGCCGTGAATCATCGACGGTCGGGTGCTCCATCACGGCAGATGCAGTGGCAGGTTCCAAACCAAAATTTACCAACCGGTATGTCCTCCCGCTACCTCTCGTATCAGACGTCTTCCGCCGCGAGTTGTGCCGCTTGGTTTTCGGCCACCAGCGCGTCGACGATTTCGCCGAGCACCTCGCCTTCGAGGATTTGGGGCAACTTATAGAGCGTCAGATTAATGCGGTGATCCGAAACGCGCCCTTGCGGGTAGTTATAGGTGCGAATGCGCTCCGAGCGGTCGCCGGTCCCGACTTGCCCGCGCCGCTCCGCCGCGCGGGCGGCTTCCTGCTTCTGGCGTTCGAGATCGTAAAGCCGCGT
>DASPWC010000189.1:0-2221 GCA_035622055.1 Xanthobacteraceae bacterium
CGAGGAGATCGCGCGGCGGCCGCGTGCGCTCGTCCTCGAATTTGAGATATTGTTTGGCGCTCCAGTCTTCCATGGCGTAAGGCTTCCCGAACTTGCGACTGTCCCGACCGATTCGGCTATTTTTCGCCCCTCTTAAAGCGATAAAGGTTTAAGACTAAACCGACAGTCCGTCATGGCCGGACTTGTTCCGGCCATCTACGTCTTTGTTTTAGCGCCGATTTGGATGCGCGCCATAGGCGAGCCACGCGACGCCGTTCTGCGAACGGCTATAGCATGACGATTCAGACTAATCTCATGGCGCTTTAGCAGGAGTTCTCGTCGATGTTCTACCGGTGGCTCGCCGCAGCGCTCATCCTCGTCCTCGGCGCTCCGGCGCTCGCGCAGTTCAAAAAGGACGCGCCGATACCCTGCGAAGCGGTCGAAAGCATCGGCATGGCGAACATGTCGGCCAACGGTGTGATTACCGTGCGACTGCGGGCGTCCTTGCGCGATCAGACCGGCGAGGACGTGCTGACCTACGCGCCGGACGACTTGCAATACGAAGAGATCAAACAACATCTCGGCGGCATTGCGCCGGGCGAATCCAAGCCGATGCCGCCGATATGCGGATTGAATTCCGAACCGTGAGCGCGGCGACGTGTCCTTTGCGATCGCAGAAAACGATTTGCGAAAGCCTCCTGTCCGCCTGCCGGCTTTATCCGAGAACTCAGCACTGCTCGCCCGAAAATGCCAGCCAAATCACGGATAATCGCCCATTTTAGGCTTGTCTCTATTCTGTTGGCATCGTCACTAAATAAGTGACGGACACGAGTCTCGCCCATCAAGGGACGTCACCGGTGACAGCCGACTGATGGGGCGAGTGCGGTTCCCGCGCGCGGGGCTTGTCACCCCGCTCCCGGGCGGTCCGGGTATCGTCCCCGCCGGCATTAGGACCGGCGCGCGAGGTGCATCGCTTAAGCGCGATCGACGGCGCGGGTAACGCCCGCGTCCTCTCGGTTGCGCGAAGCGCGGCCTGGGCTGAGTTCCGGCGTTCAGTCGCTGGAGCTAGCGCCGCGGTGAAGCGCCGAGAGGCGAGCGGGCTTCCGCTCAAGCCCGCTGCCGTGCTTCGCTGAGCATGGCCAATAAAAGAACGCCTGTCGGCGCTTCGCCTCCCCTCTTTGTCGGGAGGCAAAAGCTTTCGTGGCTTTCCATTTTGCAAAGCTCGGGCGCAAAGGCGCGCCGCGAGAACGGCTTGTCATCGCAAGCGCAAGCGAAGCAATCCAGCATGAAAGTTGGGGCTGGATTGCTTCGTCGCGGGCCGGCCACTTCGGGCCGGAACCGTTGCGCTCCTCGCAATGACGTTCGTGTTTGCCGTCCGCGACCTTATTCCCCCTCTAGGGAGAGGGTGGCGCGTGGCGAGCGGCTGCGACCGCGCCGCTACCTTGAAAACTTCTTGTATTTGATTCGCTGCGGGATGACCGAATCGACGCCAAGCCGGCGCATCTTATCCTTCTCGTAGTCGTGGAAATTGCCCTCAAACCATTCGACATGGCTGTCGCCCTCGAAGGCGAGGATATGCGTCGCGATGCGATCCAGAAACCAGCGATCGTGGCTGATAATGACGGCGCAGCCGGCGAAATCCTCCAGCGCCTCTTCTAGGGCGCGCAGCGTATCGACGTCGAGATCGTTGGTCGGCTCGTCGAGCAGAAGCACATTGGCGCCGGACTTGAGCATTTTGGCGAGATGCACGCGATTGCGCTCGCCGCCGGACAGCTGCCCGACTTTTTTCTGCTGGTCGGCGCCCTTGAAATTGAACGCCGCGCAATACGCGCGCGAATTCACTTCCCGCTTGCCGAGGTGAAGCTGATCGAGACCGCCGGAGATTTCCTCCCACACGGTCTTTTTGCCGTCGAGCGAGTCGCGTGATTGGTCGACATAGCCGAGGTGCACCGACTCGCCGACCTTGATCGTGCCCGCATCGGGCTGTTCCTGCTTGGTGATCATGCGGAACAGCGTCGTCTTGCCGGCGCCGTTCGGCCCGATGATGCCGACAATGCCGCCGGGCGGCAGCTTGAAGGTCAAGGCGTCGATCAGGAGATTGTCGCCGAAGCCTTTCTCGAGGTGGTCGAAGTCGATGACGTTCTGGCCGAGCCGCTCGGTGACCGGGATGACGATCTGCGCGGTCTGCGTCTGCTTCTCGCCGGCTCTCTTCAGGAGCTCTTCGTAGCGTTCGTAGCGCGCC
>DASPWC010000190.1:0-6612 GCA_035622055.1 Xanthobacteraceae bacterium
CTTATCCAGCGTCCACAGCGGGTATGACGTCGTGAGCGTGTCGTGCCCAGCGGCGAGCACGCCCTGCCTATGGCTCTTCGGGATCAGCATCAGCGCGCCGTTGATCGGCATCACCTCGTCGAGGAACACCGCGATATTCATCGCGCGCGGCTCGGGCATGCCGTCGTCGCGCGCCCAGGTGCCGTAGTCCTGATGCCACTGCCAGACGTCGCCTTCGAAGGCCGCCTTGGCGTTGAGCTTGAACTGATGCACGTAGACGGGCTCGCCGAACAATTGCTGCAACGGCTCGACGAGCCGCGGATGGCAAGCGAGCAGACGGAACGTCTCGTTGAACCTATGCGCGGCAAAAGCCGTGCGCGGGGCACCCGACTTCTTGCGCCAGACTTCCTGACGATCGAGTTTGAGGATCGCTTCGGCGTCATCGCGCAGGAGCGCAATTTCCTCTTCGCCGAAACAGCTCGGGAAAAACAAGAAGCCCTGTTCTTCGAAGTCTTTCAACTGAGCCGAAGTGAGCTTCATGACGGAATTTCCCGATACGTTTCCGAATTGAAGTTGTTTGCCGGGGAAAGTAGCGCAAAACCGGCGGGCGATCTACGTACCGCGGAACTTTGGCTTGCGCTTTGTGTGGAACGCCTCGACGCCCTCGCGAAAATCGTCCGATTGGCGAAGCCGGCTGTAACAATGCCCCTCCAGTTCGATCGCGGCCTGGAGATTGGTGTCTTCGGTCGCGTTCAAAAGCGCCTTGGCCGTGCGCTGGGCAAGCGGCGAGAAGCTGCGCAGCTCCTCGACCAAGGCGTCCGTGGTGGATTCGAGTTTCGCGTCGGGAACGCACTCGGTCGCGATGCCCCAGTCGCAAGCATGCCTGGCCGAAATGCGTTTTGAGCGCATCACGATGTCCTTGGTCCGCGTGATGCCGATGATCTTTTGCAGCCGCGCCGAGCCGCCCGAGCCCGGGATCTGGCCGAGCCGCTGTTCCGGCAGCGCATAGAGGCAGGTCTCGGAGGCGATGCGGAAATCGCAAGCGAGCGAAATCTCGAAGCCGACCCCGAAGCAGTAGCCGCGATTGGCGGCGATGACGGGTTTCGCGCAGCGCGCCGGCGCGGCGATATTCCAAGCGAGTTTCGCAACATGTTCGGGTGAGGCTTTCAGGAAACTCGCGATATTGCCGCCAGAGGAGAAATGCTCGCCCACAGCGCGCAGCACGATGACGCGCACGCGCGCGTCCTCCTCGAGCGCCTCGAAGCAAAGACGGAGCTGGTCCCGCTGCGCCATTTCGATGACGTTGAACGGCGGCCGGTCGAGCACGATATCGGCACGCTCGCGCTCAGGGACGATCTCGACGCGAAAGCCGTCGAGCTTCTGCAAACGCGGATCGGAAAATGGAGCCATTGGCGGGGTCACAGGCGGCCTCGTAGGCGGCCTCGTAGGCGGACTCATGGCGCGCTGCTCACGTCGCTGGGTTCATGTTGCTGGGTTGATGCCGACGGGTTTATGCCATCCGGATTCACGCAGCCGTGTCGCGTTCGCGCATGACGCCGGCGGCCTCGGCTGGTTCCGCCGTATATTCGCCGGCGGCAAGCTTGCGGCGCAGAAGCTTGCCAACCGGCGATTTTGGAATCTCGGCGACGAAGATGTAGCGCCGCGGCCTCTTGAAATTCGCCAGGCCGGAGGATCGGCAGAACGCATCGAGCTCCTCGGGCTCAATCGCCGCGCGCCGCTTGACGAAGGCGGCGACGATCTTGCCCCAGCGCTCGTCGGGCAGGCCGACCACGGCGACTTCCGATACGGAGGCGTGAAGAGACAGGCACGACTCGATTTCGAACGGCGAGACGTTTTCGCCGCCGGTGATGATCATATCATCGATGCGGCCGGTAACGAAAATGTCGCCGTCGCCATCGACAAAGCCGGCATCGCCGGTGAAATACCAGCCCTGACGGAGCGCCTTGGCGTCGGCGTCGGGACGGCGCCAATAGCCCTCGAAGGATTCGTCGCCGGCTAGAAGCGCAGTGATCTCGCCTTCCTCGCCGATCGCGGCGCGCTCGTCGACCGACTTGGCGCCGAGTTTCACCACTCGCACCGTCTGGTTGATGCCGGCGCGGCCGGCCGAGCCGGGCTTGGCCGGCGCGTTCTGATCGATAGTGAAGGTATAGACCTCCGACGAGCCGTAGTGATTGACGAACAAGTCCGGACGGAATGCGGCTTCAAGTTTTTTCAGAAGCCCGTCGGTCATCGGCGCGCCGGCGTAACCGAGCTTGCGCACCGAGCCGACGTCGCTTGCCGGAAATGACGGATGATGCACGAGATCGTAATAGAGCGTCGGCACCAAATAGAGATTGGTCACGCGCTCGGCCGCGATCAAGCGCAGCGCTTCGGCGGCATCGAAGCGGCGCAGGCAGATGAAGACGCCGCCGACAAGCGACATGGCAAGGAGCGACCGCACGCCCATCGTGTGATAGAGCGGCATGACGCCAAGCGTGCGCTCGCCGCGGCGATAAAGATTTTGCGCCACATGAGCGAGCGCGCCGGCGCGTTCGGCGCGATGGCGGCGCGGCACGCCCTTGGGCCGCGCGGTGGTGCCGGAAGTGTAGAGCATCACCGACCAGGCTTCGGCGTCCACGCGCGGCGCGGCATCGGGCGCAGAGAGCGCCGCGAGCGCGGCAAAGCGTTCCTCTCCCGCCGCTGCGGCATCGACCGCGATCCGCGGCAGTTTTTGCGCTCGCGCCGATCTGGCCACGGCATCGGCGGACGCCTCCTCGTAGGCAAGCGCCTTGGCTTCGCTGTCGTCCAGGAAGAAGTCGAGTTCGCTTGCCGTGGAGCGCCAGTTGACGGGCGTGACGATGAGGCCCGCGAATTGGCAGGCCCAATGCAGGCTGGCGGCCTCCCAGCGGTTCTGCAGGGCGGTGACGAGGTGATCGCCGGGCTTGAGTCCGAGCGCATCGAAGCCGGCGACGAGCGCGGAAATCCGCCGGTACCATTGCGCATAGGTCAGGCGGAGATCGCCATCGGTGACCGCGAGCGCGTCCGGGTCGCGCGCGACGCTGCCGAGAAAGCTCAAGCCGAGATCGAGCATGGATCGGGAACCGGTTTTCGTCCGCTTGCTCCGCGCCATGATAGGCTTTTGCCGCGCGCTCTGACAAACCGCGGGCTGCGGGCCGCAGGCCGATGAAGGGAAAAGGCGAGAGGCGGCAAGAATGGCGGTCGAAAAGCGCCCCCAGGCGCTACTTTCGCGCCTCGCGCGTCGGGAATAGGGCCGCCGGGAAATCCGCCGCGGAACGGCGCGGCCGTTGCTGCGGTACATAGTCGACGCGCGGATCGGGATCAGGCTCGACGACCCGCCGGTAAAGATGCCAGGTGGCGTGGCCGAGCACCGGCATGACGACCGTGAGGCCAAGGAAGAACGGAATAGAGCCGATGACCAGCAGCACGGCCACGATCAATCCCCACAACGCCATGGTCAGCGGGTTCGCCAGCGCAACCCTGATCGACGTATACACCGCGACTGCGGCGCCGACGTCGCGGTCGAGCAACAACGGGAACGAGACGGCGCTGACCGCGAGCACGAGGACGGCGAACAGAAACCCGACACCGGTGCCGACGACGATGAGCCGCCATCCGGCTGGCGTGGTCAGCACGTCGCGGACGAATTGCACGAGCGGCGGCGGCGATGCATAGCCGAAATTCGCAATGTAAAGGGCTTCGGCGACCACGAGCCAAATCAGAAAAATCGCCATCAGCAAAAGCCCGAGCGCAATGATGGCGCCGAGCGACGGCGAATGCAGCACGTCCAAAGCATGTTCCGACGAACTGTCGAGGCCGCATTCGCGCCGCCTGCTCAATTCGTAAAGACCGATCGCGGCCAGCGGCCCGACCAGCGCGAAGCCGGCAGCGAGCGGAAACGCCAGAGGCAGCAGCGAATTTCCCAATGTCAGAGCGATGAGAAAGATCCCAAGCATCGGGTAGATCACGCACAAAAAGATCGCGTGGCTCGGCATCGCGACGAAATCGTCCACGCCGCGCGCGAGTGAATCATAAAGGTCCGACGGCGAGATCTGGCGAATGACGGGCCGAACGGTGCTTGTGCCCGCACCAAGAAGAATATGCGAGTTCGTCATACGCTCCTCCCGATCTTTCGGTTCGGTCGCGCGTCGGCCGGAGGGCCGCGAGGCGCCCAAGCCAAGTCTTCTTAAGGCGTGATCGCCTTTCCCGGTTTTTATTCCGGATCGTTTGGCGGATTCTACGCCGCGATCATGACATTTCGCCGCTCGTCATGCATCAAGGAACGCTCACGGGCGCCGAGAAGTTCGCTTCACAATCTGGTGTGTTCGCCGGGATTGTGCGCCCCAACCGGCATCCAGAAGGCGGTATAGTGCCGCCTACTGCCGCCCGGAAACCTGCGGAAGTATTTCGAAGCGGCGGCAATGTTCCATGAGGGAACTTTCCCATGCCTAAATATCTCGTTGAAGCGCGCTACACCACCGAAGGAGCAAAGGGCCTGGCGCGCGAAGGTGGTTCGGGACGCCGCTCCGCCATCGCGAAGACGGTCGAAAGTGCGGGAGGAAAACTGGAGGCGGTCTATTTCGCATTTGGCGACGTTGATGCCTACATTGTTCTCGATCTTCCCGACAACGTCTCCGCCGCCGCCGCTTCGCTCGCGGCGAATCAAAGCGGCTTTTTGGTGAGCAAGACGATCGTCCTTTTGACCACGGAAGAAATGGATCAGGCCGCCAAAAAGAAAATCGATTTTCGTCCGCCGGGACATTGAGGCGCGCGAAGCTGCAATAAAAAAGGGCTCCCATTCGGGAGCCCTTTTCCAACAAGTCACGCGACAGCGCTAGCGGTGGATGTGGACCTGAGAGTGGCCGCCGCCATGCGATCCGTTGCCATGCCATCCGTTGTTTCCGCCGCCGATCACGACGTTCGGGGCGCCGCCGTAATAATCGTAGTAGGCTCCGCCGCAGCCGTAGTAGCCGCAGTCGTTATGGTAGTACGGGCCGGGCGCACCCACATCGACGCCTACGCCGCCTGGGCCGGCGTAGAATCCGACCTGCGCCATGGCCGGTGCGGCCGCCGTCGCCAGAAGCACCGCTGTAGCGATCCCGAGCGTAGGCTTCTTCATCAATCTTCTCCTCTTTCTTTCTTCAGGTAACGAGCTTTCTTCGGGTAACGAGGAGAAACGCGAGAACAACGGAGCGCGTTCCGCGGAACAGTCTGATTTCGGGCAGGTTCCGACGGAATATTTTTTGAAAATTTTGGACCCGCGCGCGGCGAGATTTATTCTGCGGCAAGCGGCAGCGACTCTTGCGCTGCTTCGTGCTCGTCTTTTTCGCCGCTCAGCCAGGCTTGGAACCGGTCGAGGTAAAGATAGATCACCGGCGTCGTGAACAACGTCAAGAGTTGGCTCAGCGCGAGACCGCCGACCATCGAATAGCCGAGCGGCTGGCGCAATTCGGAACCTGCTCCATTTCCCAGCATCAGCGGCAAGCCGCTCAACAGCGCCGTCATTGTCGTCATCATGATCGGGCGGAACCGCAGCAAACAGGCCTGCCGTATGGCCTCGCGGGGCGGCAGCCCGGAGCGCTCGCGATTGATCGCGAAATCGACAAGCATGATGCCGTTCTTCTTCACGATGCCGATGAGAAGGATGATTCCGATGATGCCGATGACCGACAGGTCGAAGCCGCCGGCCGACAGAGCGAGTAGCGCGCCGATGCCCGCCGAAGGTAATGTCGACAGAATGGTGAGGGGATGAATATAACTTTCGTAGAGCACGCCGAGAATGACGTAGACGACCACAAGCGCGGCCGCGATAAGTACCGGCTCGTTCGACAGCGCCGCCTGAAAGGCTTGCGCGTTGCCCTGGAAGGTTCCGATGAGCGACTGCGGCATTCCGATTTCCGCCGCCGCCTTCTGGATGGCGTCGACCGCCTGACCGAGCGCCACGCCGGACGGCAAGTTGAAGGTCAGCGTCACCGCGGGGAATTGCCCAGAATGAGCCACCAGCAGCGGTCCGATATGCGCGTTGTCGACATTGACCAATGTCGAGAGCGGAACCAGCTGACCGTTGGTTGGCGCCCTAATGTAGAGCTGATTGAGCGTTTCCAAACTGCCTTGTAATTGCGGCAGCACTTCCAGGACGACGTAGTAGGAATTGTTAGTGAAATATTGCGTCACCTGGTTTTGGCCAAAAGCGTCGTTGAGCGTGGCGTCAATGAGCGCCGGCTGGATGCCGAAACGAGACGCCGCGTCGCGATTGATCGAAATCGCGAGTTGCGGCGCCGCATTTTGCGCGTCGGTAGCGACGTCGGCCAATTCCGGCAGCGTCTTGAGCTTCGCCGTCAAGCGCGGCGCCCAGGTATTGAGCTCATGCAGGTCGGGATCCTGCATGACATACTGGAACTGGCCGCGGGCAATGCGGCCGCCGACCGTGATGTCTTGGGCCGGCTGCAGGAACAGCCGCACACCGGGGATTTCAGCAAGCTTCGGGCGCAGCCGATCGATGATCTGGGACGCCGATGCGGTGCGATCGTCGCGCAGCTTCAATCCGATAATGAAGCGACCGGTGTTCTGCGTGTTGCCGTAACTCGGTCCGAAGAACGAACTAAAATCGGCGAC
>DASPWC010000191.1:0-7721 GCA_035622055.1 Xanthobacteraceae bacterium
GGACAAATCGGCTTCAAGTCATTGAATTTACTGGCGACCCCGGCAGGATTCGAACCTGCGACCTTCAGCTTAGAAGGCTGTTGCTCTATCCCCTGAGCTACGGGGCCGTTGGCATTGCCGACCTTATATAGAACGCGACCGCAAAACGCTCGGTTAAATCGTGCTCCGGCGGGTCCAGCCGATCGGGCGCGGAGGACTAGGACGGCCAATTATCACGCGGCATCGGCGCTTTCCCCGCATGGTAGATTTCACTATTGTCCGCGTGGTTTGGGGGTGGTCGCAGCGCCGCCGGCGGGCAGCGTGTGGGCAGGGGGCACCGGCCCGATCATCGGCCCACAAGTGCGAGCGGCATGAGCACGACGAGCGGCTGGACATCGCGGTCCCACTGGCCCGCAAGGGGCTTTGCGGCATTGTTCGACTACGCCGCGAAATCGAGCCGCCGGGCGCCGGCTGCGCTCGTGCTCGTATCGCTGATCGCCTTCCTGCCGGGGTTCTTCCAAATCCCACCGGTCGATCGCGATGAAGCCTACTTCGCACAAGCGACCAAGCAAATGATCGAGACTGGCGACTATGTCGACATTCGCTACCAAGACGACGTGCGTTACCGCAAACCGGTCGGCATCTATTGGCTGCAGGCTACCGTGGTGAATGCCGCAAGTGCGCTTGGAATGACCAATGCGCGCACGACTATATGGCTCTATCGCGTGCCATCCTTGGTCGGTGCGGTCGGCGCAGTACTGGCGACCTATTGGTGCGCGCTCTGCTTTGTCAGCCGGCGCGGTGCGCTGCTCGCCGCGCTAATGATGTTGTCGTCATCGATGCTCGGCGTCGAAGCCCGCTTGGCAAAGACCGACGCGTTCCTGCTGTTCACGACGGTCGTCACGATGGCGGTCTTGGCCCGCGCCTATCTCGCGCCGCGGCGCGGCGATCCGCAACCGGGACTTGGTCAGCTTGCGATCTTCTGGACCGCCATGGCATTCGGCATTCTCATCAAAGGACCGCTCATCGTGATGGTGGTCGGACTGGCCGCGGCGGCGCTGTCGATCCTCGACCGCGATGCGCGCTGGCTCTTAGCGTTGCGGCCGCTTCCCGGCATCGCGTGGCTTTGCCTGCTCGTCCTGCCGTGGTTCATCGCTATATACGCGCGCGTCGGCTACCAATTCCTTGTCGCCTCGGTCGGCGAGGATATGCTCGCCAAGGTGGCAAATTCGCGAGAAGCTCACGGCGCGCCGCCGGGCACCTATGTGCTTTTGTTCTTCGCGACTTTCTTTCCCGCATCGATTCTCGCTGGGCTCGCGGCGCCAGCCGTCTGGGCGGTTCGGCGCGAGACTGCCGCGCGTTTCCTGCTGGCTTGGCTGGTGCCATCTTGGCTTGTCTTCGAAGCTGTCGTCACCAAGCTCCCGCATTATGTGCTGCCTCTCTATCCGGCAATCGCCATTCTCATCGCGGGAGCGGTGGAGACCCGAGTTTTGTCGCGTCGTCCGTGGCTGGTTCGCGGGGTGATGTGGTGGTTCCTGGTCCCAATCATCGTCAGCATTGTTGCGGTGGTTGCGGCAATCGTCATTGAACGGGACCTCGTGTTCTTTGCTTGGCCGTTTTTCGCTGCCGCCGTCGTTTGTGGCTTGTTTGCTTGGCAACTATACGACGACGATGGCGCCGAGTGCGCTTTTATGCGCGCGGCCGAGGGCGCTGTCCTTATGGCTATTGCCATTTATGCGGTGGTCGTTCCTTCGCTCGAGCCGGTGTTTCCAAGCGTTGCGCTCGCCGAAGTGTTGCATGACTCCACCTGTCGAAATCCGATCGCTGCCAGCGTAGGCTACGAAGCGCCAAGCCTCGTGTTTCTCGCCGGTACGAATACCCATTTCACGGACGCCGCAGGCGCGGCCGATTTTCTGCTTGAGGGCCCTTGCCGCTTTGCCTTCGTAGAAGCGCGGCAACAACGCGCCTTCGCGCTGCGCGCCGAGGCAATCGGATTGCGATACGACCGTGGACCGGTCGTCGAGGGTTACGATATTAGCATCGGCAAACCGATCACCATGGCTGTATTCGAATCGGCGAGCGGACTGTGAAGGTTCCGGATGCACGTTCGGAAAAGATCGATTCGACGCCGGATCGGCAAATCGCGCGACCCGCGTCATTGGCCGGGCGGCTCGCGGAAAATGCGGCGCGGAATTTCGAGCAGTGGTTTCACGCTCTGGCGCATCCGCCGCGGGCAAGTTGCGCGCGCCCGTCCGCGTTTGCCAGAGCCGCGATCCTTGCGACTCTCGTTGTTATTGTGGCTTCGATGTTTCTCATCGACGCAACGGCGAGCGAGTGGGCGCGTCATGAGCCGAATTGGTTTCGGGGCATATTCGAGCGAATTACCGATTTCGGTCTGTCCGGATGGTTTCTATTTCCGTTGGGATTTTTTCTGCTCGTTCTGGCGGCGCTGATTTCACCGCAGTCGACACGCCTGACGCAAGGGGTCCTTGTCGCGCTTGCCGCGCGTTGCGGCTTTGTGTTCCTGGCGATCGGGGTTCCGGGGTTATTCGTGACGATCGTCAAGCGAGTGATCGGCCGCGCGCGTCCCTACGTCGGCGGTCATGACGACCCATTTTCCTATGAGCCATTCGTCTGGCGACCCGAATATGCCAGCCTGCCATCCGGTCATGCGACAACCGCGGTCGCCGCCGCTATCGCGATCGGTGCTATTTGGCCGCGCTCGCGTATTCTCATGTGGCTCTATGCGGCAACGATCATGATTAGCCGCGTAGCGGTGCTGGCGCATCATCTGAGCGACGTCATCGCGGGAGCGCTGGTTGCCGCGATTGGTGCGTACTTGGTCCGACGCTGGTTTGCCGCGCGAAGGTTGGTGTTTAGTCCGAAGGATTTGCGTGCGTCTGCCGCCCTGTCGGTGCCAAGGATCGCGGCGGCGTTGCGCGCGGCAATCGCCACGGTCGGCCTAAAGGATTGACTCAAATAGCTTTTTCGGCCGATTGAACCCGGCGAAGATGAGCTTTAGAAGCTTGCGACATGTCGCACGAAAACGGGCGCGAAGCTCCGGCAATCTCCGTCGTCGTGCCGGTGAGAAATGAAGCCGGCAATATCGCGCCGTTGATCGCGGAGATCGCCACCGCGTTGCAGGACCGCACCTTCGAGATCGTCTACGTCAACGACGGCTCCGGCGACTCGACAGAGCAGGAACTACGCGTGCTCATGCGTGAACACTCGTGGCTGCGCCAAATCCGGCACGCGCGATCCTGCGGCCAATCAGCCGCCATTAGAACCGGCGTTGCCATGGCACGAGCGAGTTTAGTGGTGACGATCGACGGCGACGGCCAGAACGATCCGGCTTTCATTCCAGCACTGATCACCGCATTCGATGCCGGTGCGCCCCACATCGGGCTGATTGCCGGTCAGCGGGTCGGTCGCAAAGCGACCGCATTCAAGAAACTGCAGTCGCGCCTCGCTAACGGCATACGCGGCGCAGTGCTTAAGGACGGCACCCGCGACACCGGCTGCGGGCTGAAGGCCTTCCGGCGTGATCTATTCCTGTCGCTGCCATATTTCGACGGGCTGCATCGGTTTCTGCCGGCGCTGGTTCGCCGCGAGGGCTTCGACGTCGGTTATGTCGAGGTTGTGGATCGGCCGCGCCGTCACGGCGCCTCAAATTACGGCTTTTGGGATCGGCTATGGATCGGAATGGTCGATCTGTTCGGCGTATGGTGGCTTGTCCGCCGGAAAAAACGTGTTCCCCGATCTGTGGAGGTCACGCTTGCTCATTGAAATGTCTCACGCGATAGGCGCCTACCTGACCGACGTCTTCATTACCAGGATCGACGGGTGGGTGGTGCTAGGCCTGATTGCCCAGGGCCTGTTCACCATGCGGTTCCTCGTGCAATGGATCGCTTCCGAACGCGCCGGCCATAGCGTCATTCCCCTGGCCTTCTGGATTTTTTCGATCGGCGGCGGAGTCTTGCTTCTGGTCTATGCGCTTTACCGCAAGGATGCAGTCTTCATCGCCGGCCAAGCCTTCGGCGTGTTCGTCTACTTGCGGAACCTTTATTTCGTGATGCGCGATCGCAGAACGAAAGCGTCGGCGGCGTGACGGTCGTGCTGCGGACGATCGCACCGGCTGCAGGGCGGGACCAATGACGTCGATTGGAGCTGTTCTTCAGGTGGTTTCGATGAAAATCGGGAGAGCCCGTATCATTAAGACCGCCGAAAATTATCTGGCCCTCCTCTTGTAGGGCTGCAATCAACTCCACGGCCTATTTTTCGTACGGCACAACGCCTTGAAGCCGCGCGGCAGTTCTGTACAAAACTCAGAATAGCTCGCAGCAGTATCATCCATGATCGTCACCGTTGAATTGGCGCCTCGTGTGACCACAGCAAAGGAACCACTCGCCACTATGCTCGCGCCGCGTCGGCGAGCGCCGCAAAGCCGTTTTCGAGATCCGCGATCAGATCCTCAACGGCCTCAAGGCCTATGTGAAATCGTACCGTCGGGCCGCCAGGTTGCCAGCGTGTCGCCGTCCGCATCGGCGTGCAATCGAACGGAATCGCCAGGCTCTCGTAGCCGCCCCACGACGCGCCGATGCCGAACAGTTCGAGCGTGTCGAGAAAGGCGAAATAGGCCTTCTGCGGCACCGGCTTTAGCACCATGCTGAATAGCCCCGACGCACCCAAGAAATCGCGTTTCCATATGGCGTGGCCCGGATGAGTTGGCAGCGCCGGGTGCAGTAGGCGCAACACTTCCGGCCGGTGTTCGAGCCAGCGCGCGATCGCCAGTCCCGATTGATAGTGGCGTTCCAGCCTTACCGCCAATGTGCGCAAACCACGCAGCCCGAGATAGGTGTCGTCGGGCCCTTCACATTGGCCGGTATACCGAACGGTGTTCTTAAGACTCGCTACACTCGCTGCGTTCGCCGAGACCGAGCCGAGCATGGCATCGGAATGGCCGCCGATATATTTGGTCCCGGCCTGGATCGCCAAATCGACCCCGTGATCGAGCGGTCGAAAATAAAGCGGCGTGGCCCAGGTGTTATCCATCAGCACCATTGCGCCTTTGTCGTGCGTCGCCTTGGCGATCGCGGCGGTGTCCTGCAATTCGAAACTCAGCGATCCCGGCGATTCCAGGTAGACGAGGCGCGTATTGGGTCGGATCAATTCGGCAATCGATGCACCGACGAGCGGGTCGTAATACGTGACGGTGACGCCGAGCCGGCTCAGAATTTGATCGCAAAAGATACGAGTCGGCCCGTAAGCGTTGTCCGTTACGAGAACGTGGTCGCCGGCATGCACGGTCGCCATGAACGCAGACGAAATCGCCGCCAGTCCTGAAGGCAATAGCGCTACGCCGGCGCATTGCGGCCCTTCCAGTTCCTGCAAGGCGAGCTCAAGCGCCTCCGTTGTCGGCGTGCCGCGCCGCCCGTACTGATAGCGCGCGCGATGAGCGAGAAAGTCCTCGGCGCTCGGGTAGAGCACGGTCGAAGCGTGATAGACAGGTGGATTGACGAAGCCGTGGTATGACATGGGATCGCGGCCGGCGGTCACGACTTTGGTGTCCGATCGCCGGCTCCGAGAACGCCCGCCTTTGCCTTTATCGTTCATTCGGGTCTCTTGCGTGGTTTGACGCGCGTAAAAGCGATTTGCATGTCAGCTCACTGCTATAATTGCTTTGCCGGACCCATTTCCAGGGCAATATCAGCCCTAGTCAACCCCTTGACCTCAAAGTGCGATCGTTCTCAGATGCTCGCGGTTTGGCTAACGAGCCGCGCGCATTTTTCACCCGTTCAGCGCGCCTTTTCCTTTGAAAGGGGCTGGTCATGAAAGGTTTTGCTACCGCAATCGCCGTTGCAGCCTTGGTAGTGCTCGGCGCGCAGGCGGCATTCTCGCAGACGCTTAAGACGGTTCAAGATCGCGGTGAGCTCGTTTGCGGGGCGAACGGCACGCTTGCCGGCTTCGGCATGCCCGATCCGGATGGGAACTGGGTCGGATTCGACGTCGATTTTTGCCGCGCCATCGCCGCCGCAATTTTCAACGATCCGACGAAGGTGAAGTTTGTGCCGCTGACCCCGGGTAACCGATTTACCGCCCTGCAATCCGGCGAAATCGATGTGTTGGCGCGCAACACAACCTGGACGATGTCGCGTGACACCACGCTCGGCATCGATTTTGCCGCAGTCACTTATTACGACGGGCAAGGTTTCATGGTGCACAAGTCGTTGAAGGTCAATTCCGCTCTCGAGCTCAACGATGCGTCGGTCTGCGTGCAGCAGGGCACCACCACCGAGCTCAACCTTGCCGACTATTTCCGCTCGAACAATATGTCGCTGAAAACGGTAACTTTCGCGACGGCGGATGAGGCTGTGAAGGCCTACGATAGCGGCCGCTGTGACTCTTACACTACGGACTCATCGGGTCTCTACGGCGAGCGGTTGCGGCTGAGCGATCCGGACGCCAACATCGTTCTGCCGGAAATCATTTCCAAGGAGCCGCTTTCGCCTGCGGTTCGCCAGGGCGACGATACCTGGGAAGATCTCGTGCGCTGGACCCATGAAGCGACGGTCGATGCCGAAGAGCTCGGTGTCAATCAGCGCAACGTTGACGATATGTTGAAATCCAGCGCTCCTGATATCCGGCGCCTACTTGGCGTTGAAGAACAGTTCGGTCAGTCGATCGGGCTGACCAATGATTGGGCCTATCGGATCATCAAGGCGGTCGGCAATTACGGCGAAAGCTTCGAGCGAAATGTCGGTCAGGGTTCGCCGTTGAAGATCGCGCGGGGCCTCAATGCCCTGTGGACCAAAGGCGGCCTGCAATTCGGGCTTCCGATTCGCTAAGCCGCGCGAGCTCGGCGGTCCGCGGTCGCGATGCTTGAGGTAACGCAACCGGCGCGACTCGGCAGGCGGCAGTGGGGGAGTGTCGCTCTTCAGGCGACGCTGGTCGCCGTCGTTGGCGCATTTGCCTACGGCGCGTTTGTGAATGCCGCCGCCAATCTCGCAAAGGCGAATATCGCGTCGGGCTTTCGCTTCTGGAATAACACGGCCGGTTTCGATATCAGCCAGACGCTGATTAGCTATTCGCCGAGTACGTCGACTTTCGGTCAGGCGTTCTGGGTCGGTCTTCTCAACACGCTGCTCGTCGCCTCGCTCGGCATCGCGCTTGCGACCGCCCTCGGCTTTACCATCGGCATCGCGCGGCTGTCGCGCAATTGGCTGGTCGCGCGGCTCGCAGGCGGCTACGTCGAATTGATCCGCAATATCCCGCTCTTGCTGCAAATTCTGTTCTGGTACAATGCCGTCCTGAAGGCGCTGCCCGATTTGCGCAGCAGCATTCCGCTTCCTTGGGGTACGTTCCTTAACAATCGCGGACTTTTCCTGCCGCGGCCCCAAATCGGCGGTGGTTTCGGTTATGTATTCGCCGCGTTTATGATTGGTGCGATTGCCACGGTCGCGCTGCGTACTTGGACTCGGCGCCGACAGGATTCGACTGGCGCACCGCCACACGTTCTACCCCACGCCCTCGTGCTGGTTGTCGCTTTGCCGCTGCTGGTATTTTTTCTCGCGGGCTCGCCGCTGAAGTTCAGTTTCCCGGAGATGGGTCGTTTTAATATTTTGGGAGGAGTCGAAATCCTGCCGGAATTCGCGGCGCTTTTGCTCGCCCTTACAATATACACGGCGGCCTTCATCGCCGAGGTTGTACGCGCCGGTGTGCTTGCCGTGCCCCATGGTCAAACC
>DASPWC010000192.1:0-5139 GCA_035622055.1 Xanthobacteraceae bacterium
GGATCTGGGTCATCGCCAAACCGACCTGTTCGGCAAGATTTCGCTCGGCAGCTATGACCGAATCGCGCTCGAACTGGTCGGCAATCCGCTTGGGCTCGACAGCGACGATCTGGTTTTTGAAAAATCGGCCGGTACGCACACGGCCGCGATCCTCGCCAATATAGCAGACACGCCGCTGTGTTTTGTCGACGTCGCCGGCGCCTTCGGCCACGATCTTTCCGCCCAGGGCGAGGCAGCCATGTTCGATTTCGCCGCCGAATGGCTCACGGGACTTTACGGCGCCGAAATCAAAAAAACGATCGGCCGCAAGCGGGCGACGCGCTGGACCAGCGAGCCTTACGCGCTCGGCGGATGGTCGGCCGCCGCCCCGGGCGGCCAATCCGTGCGGCGGCAATTGTTCGACCGTGTCGCCGACGACGTCTGGTATGCGGGCGAGGCGGCGCACGAGACTTTATGGGGCACGCTGGGCGGAGCCTGGGAATCCGGCGAACGCGCCGCCGATGCTGTGCTGCACCGGCTCGGCGGGATCAAGGAGCCGGCCGGGGCGGAAACCGAAGCAAAGCCCAAACACAAGAAACCGATGCACGCCGAGCGCCGCGAGCCCGGTTACCAGACTGGGCCGCAAAATTATTTTGGAAGTACGCCGCAGATCATGCGCGATAGCCGCTAAAGCGCCATGAGATTTATTTGAATCGTCATAGCTCATTGCGCTCCAGCCGCGACTGGCAATAGCGTTCGCGGCCCCTCGTAAGAGGCTTCTCACGCCCGCAGCACGCCGCCGGTCCGCTTGCCGACTTCCGCGACGATCTTGGCCGCGAGCGCCTCGATCTCCGCGTCGGTCATGGTCTTGTCTCGCGGTTGTATCGTGACGGCGATGGCGATGGATTTCTTGCCGGGCGCGATGCCCTCGCCCTCGTAAACATCGAACACGCCAACGGCAGCAATCAACTTACGGTCGGCCGATTGCGCGGCGCGCACAATATCGGCGGCTTTGATATTGCGTTCGACCACGAAAGCAAAATCGCGCTCGACCGGTTGGAACGCCGAAAGTTCAAGCGGCGGTTTGGCGCGCGTGCCGCGCGCTTTCGGTTCCGGAATGCGCTCCAGGATGACCTCAAACGCGACCAGCGGTCCTTCCGCGTCGAGCGCTTCGAGCGTGCGTGGATGCAACTCACCGAAATGACCGAGAACGTTCTGCGGACCGATTTGAATCGTTCCGGAACGCCCGGGATGAAACCAAGCCGGACCGCCCGGCACGACTTGCATTGCCTGCGCTGGCGCGCCCGAGGCTGCGAGCACCGCGAGCGCATCCCCTTTGGCGTCGAAGGCGTCCACTTCGCCATCGCGCTTGCTCCAGTGCCGGCCGATGCCCGACGGTTTGGCGAGGGCGCGGCGCACGCCCGCGGCGGCGGTGACCTGGTCGGCCGGCTGATCGCCGCGAAAAACTTGCCCCACTTCGAACAGAGCGGTGTCCGGAAAGCCGCGGTCGGCGTTGCGCTGCGCCGCGGCGACGAGTCCGGGAATGAGGCTCGGCCGCATGTCGGAGAAATCCGCGGCAATGGGATTGGCGAGCACCAGCTCCGGCTTGCCGCCGCCAAAGAGCTCGGCTTGCTCTTTGCCGATGAACGACCATGTCACGGCTTCGACCAAATTGCGCGCGGCAAGCGCGCGCTTGGCCTTGCGCGTGCGGACCTGAATTGGCGTGAGCACCGGCTTGCGGGGCGCCTCGCCACGGTCGAACGGTGTCGGCGGTACGCGATCGACGCCGACAATGCGCACCACTTCCTCGACGATGTCGGCTTTGCCGTGCACGTCGGCGCGCCACGAGGGCACCGTGATCTTCAAGCGCTCGCCCTGGCCAGCGACGCCAAATCCAAGATTCTCAAGGACGCGGCGCACGTCGGCGAGCGGCATGGCGAGACCGGCGAGGCGTTTTATTTCTGCCAGTGGAAAATCGATGACGCGCTTGGCTGTTTCGGCGCTGCCGGCGACCGTGATTTGCGACGGCTTGCCGCCGCACAAATCCATCACCATGCGGGTCGCCAATTCGAGGCCGGGCAGCATGAAGGCCGGATCGACGCCACGTTCAAAACGGTAGCGGGCATCGGAATTGATGCCTAACTTGCGGCCGGCCTGGGCGATGTTCATCGACTCCCACAAAGCCGACTCGATGAGCACGTCGGTGGTCGTCTCCGAGCAGCCGGTCTTTTCACCGCCCATGAGCCCCGAGAGCGATTCCGCGCCTGCCTCGTCAGCGATGACGCAGATCGTGTCGTCGAGCGTGTAGGATTTGCCGTCGAGCGCCAACAACGTTTCGCCGGGCCGAGCGCGCCGCACCGCGAGATTGCCGCGCACCTTCGCGGCATCGAAAACATGCAGGGGCCGTCCGCGATCGAACGTTATGAAATTCGTGATATCGACGAGCGCATTGATGGGGCGAAGCCCGATCGCGGTGAGGCGCTTTTGCAGCCAGTCCGGCGACGCGCCGTTCTTCACGCCGCGCACGAGGCGAAGCGCGAAAGCCGGGCACAGCGAAGGCGTCGCGCCGAAATCGAGCGTGACACCGACCGGACACGGAAATTCGCCTTTGACGGGCTTGATCGGCAGGTCCTTGAGTTTACCCATGCCGGCGGCGGCAAGATCACGGGCAATGCCGTGCACGCCGGTGCCGTCGCCTCGGTTCGGCGTCAGGTTGATCTCGATCACCGGGTCGTCGAGGCCGGCGTATTTCGCATAAGGCTGGCCGACCGGCGCGTCGCCGGGCAATTCGATGATACCTTCGTGGTCGCCGGAGATTTGCAGCTCGAATTCGGACACTAGCATGCCGCGGCTCTCGACGTCGCGGATCTTTCCGATGCCCAGCGTGATGTTCTTGCTGGGAATGAATGCGCCGGGCGGCGCGAAGACGCCTTTCATGCCGGTGCGCGCATTGGGCGCGCCGCAGACGACCTGAACCGGTTTACCGTCGCCGACATCGACCATGCAGACGCGCAAGCGGTCGGCATTGGGATGCTGCTTGGCCTCGATGACGCGCGCGATAACGAACGGAGCGAACAGCTTTGCCCGGTCCTCGATGCGCTCGACCTCGAGCCCGATCATGGTGAGCTTGTCGGCAATCTCGGCAAGGGTGCGATCGGTTTCGAGATGCTCCTTGAGCCAGCCGAAGGTGAATTTCATCATGGGCGCGAATCTCCGCGCGTTTTTTCCTCTTCTACCGCCGAGAAACTAGCAGCGTCCGGCCGAATTGTGCCTCGAACAATGTTCCCTCTCCCCTTGTGGCGGAGGTCGCCAACCGCTGACCACGTGCGCGGTTGGCGGCCCGCGAGATCTTTCGCTTCGACTTTCGCTCCGCCGCTCATGAACTCAAGCTTCCCGCCAGCGTGGGAAAGTCGAGCGGCCGAAAACCGTAGTGCGAGAGCCAGCGCACGTCGGCTTCAAAAAACGGGCGCAGATCAGGCATGCCGTATTTCAGCATGGCGATGCGATCAATGCCCAAGCCCCACGCAAAGCCCTGGTACTCGTCCGGATCGAGCCCGCAATTTTTCAGGACATTGGGGTGCACCATGCCGCAGCCGAGAATTTCCATCCAATCCTCGCCTTCACCGAAGCGGATTTCGCCCTTGTCGCGGCGGCATTGAATATCAACCTCGAGCGAGGGCTCGGTGAACGGAAAGAACGACGGCCGAAACCGCATGCCGACATGATCGACTTCGAAGAACGCTTTGAAAAATTCTTCGAGAATCCATTTCATGTGGCCGAGATGGGAGCCCTTGTCGATGACGAGGCCCTCGACCTGATGGAACATCGGCGTGTGCGTCTGATCGCTGTCGCATCGATAGGTGCGGCCCGGAATGATGACGCGGATTGGCGGCTTCTGCGCGAGCATGGTGCGTACCTGCACCGGCGATGTATGCGTGCGCAATAAAAGCCGTTCGCCGCTCGCTTTCGGATTGAAAAAGAACGTGTCGTGCATGGCGCGTGCCGGATGGTCTTGCGGAAAATTGAGTTTGGTGAAGTTGTAATCGTCGGTCTCGATGTCGGGACCCTCGGCGACCGCAAAGCCCATATCGGCAAAGATCGCCGTCAATTCATCGGTCACATGCGTGATCGGATGAACGCGCCCGGTTTCGGCCGGCGCCTCGCGCACCGGCAGCGTTACGTCGACGCTTTCGGTATTGAGCCGCGTTTCAAGCGCCGCGGCCTTCAACGTTTCGCGGCGCGCTGCAAGCGCGGAATTGACCCGGTCCTTGACGCCGTTGACGAGCGGCCCTTCGCTCTTGCGCTGCTCGGGCGGCAGCGTGCCAAGCGTCTTGAGAAGCGCGGTGATCGAGCCGTTCTTGCCGAGCGCGGCGACGCGCACCGCTTCGAGCGCGGCCTCGTCACCGGACGCCGCGATGTCGGCAAGGATCTTATTTTCCAGTTGCGCGATATCGGCCATTGCGATCAATCCTGCAGGAACGGCAAATCTGTATCGGACGGCTTGCCGCCGGCCTGCGTCAGCATGCAATGAACCTGGCCGCGATGATGGGTTTGGTGATTGAACATATGCGTGACCAGGATCCAGCGCGGCTTTGTCACTTCGCGGCCGATGGCGCCGGAGAAATAACTGTGATCCGCGGCGAGCCATTGCGGCTCGACGGTGTCGGCCCAATCGACGATGGTTTGGTCGAAGTCGGCGCGCGCGGCCTTCAACCTTTCCCAATCGCCAAAAAGCGAAACCGATTCGGCAATGCCGCCTTGCGGCTTGGGCGTGCCGGCGAACCGGTGCATCCACACCTGATCGGCCCACAAAAGATGGTTCAGCGTTTTGTGGATCGACCCGAAAAAAGCGCCGCGCTCGCGCGCGCACTCAGCCGCGGACAGCCGGTCGGCGACCCCGTAGATGTTCTCGTTCTGCCACCGATTGTAGCGCGCCATGCGCTGCACATATGCGCAATCGATCATGGTATCGGATGACAGAAGACGGAAGACAGACGACGAAAATCCGAGTTTGTCGCGATCTGTCGTCCGTTGTCTGTCAGCTGTTCTCCGTTAAGCGAGCGCCGACTTGGCCTGGCCGACGATCGCCTCGAAAGCCGCGGGCTCGCGAATCGCGAGATCGGAAAGCACTTTGCGATCGACCGTAATCCCGGCCTTGGC
>DASPWC010000193.1:0-12162 GCA_035622055.1 Xanthobacteraceae bacterium
GGGGACAACGCTGATGCCTTGGCTTAGCGGTCTGACGAAGCCGGAGCGGCCCGAGGCGGAAGCGAGCGTCGCGGAACGCATGGCCGAAGCCTATGCCGCTTCAAGCGTCGGCGACTATGCGCGCGCGCTGGAGATTTGGGGACCGTTGGCGCAGGCCGGTGTAGTGCGCGCCCAAAACAATGTCGGCGCCTGCTTCTCACAAGGGCTTGGCGTCGAGCGAGACCTGAAACTCGCGGCACAATGGCTTTCCCTTGCGGCCACTGCCGGCGACCGCGTTGGCCAGCGCAATTATGCGGCTCTTTATTTCAGGGGCGAGGGCGTTGCGCAGGATTACGCGCGCGCCATGGAGCTTTATCGCGCCGCGGCCGATCATGGCGACGGTCCGGCTCAAGATATGGTGAGCTGGATGCTGCTTGAGGGCGAGGTCGCGGAGCCGGATTATCCCGGCGCACGGCGTTATGCGGAAGCCGCGGCCGCCCAAGGCATCGCCGCGTCGATGACGCGGCTCGGCATGATCTATCACAATGCCCTCGGGGTTGAGCGTGATCCCGTCAAGGCCGTCTATTGGTGGCGGCGCGGCGCCGAAAGCGGTGATGCTGACGGCCAGGCGATGCTGGGCGCAGCATTTCATCTCGGTAGCGGCGGCAGGCGCGACCCGGTCGAGGCTTTTGTCTGGCTCTGCCGGGCGCGCGCAGGCGGCAGCCCGCTCGCGGACCGGTTCTTTCAAGGTGTCCGCGGCGGGCTTTCGCCGGAGCAAATTTCGGAAGCGGAACGGCGCGCCTCGGCGCCGCTGGGCGAACCGGAAGCGCAGCCATGATCGTCGGGACCGCCGGTCATATCGATCACGGCAAGACCGCGCTGGTCCGCGCACTTACAGGCGTCGACACCGATCGGCTGAAAGAGGAAAAAGCGCGCGGCATTTCCATCGACCTCGGCTTCGCCTATTTGCCCGCTCCCGACGGTTCTGTCCTCGGTTTTGTCGATGTTCCGGGGCACGAGAAGTTCATCCACAACATGCTCGCCGGCGCCACCGGCATCGATTTTGTGCTGCTGGTTGTCGCAGCCGATGATGGCGTAATGCCGCAGACGCGCGAGCATCTCGCCATCGTCGATCTACTCGGCATCGAGCGCGGCCTGGTCGCGCTGACCAAGATCGATCTCGCCGCGCCGGATCAGCGCGCGAAAGCAATTTTCGACATTGGCGAAGTCCTGAAAGACACCGCACTCCAAAGCGCCGATATCGTTCCGGTCTCCGCCGTGAGCGGCGAAGGCATCGACGATTTGCGCGCCCGTCTGTTCGACGCCGCGCGCACGATCGGGTCGCGGGCCGTCGCGCGGCGGTTCCGGCTCGCGGTCGATCGTTCATTTACGCTGCCGGGCGCCGGAACGATCGTCACCGGCACTGTGCTGTCGGGATCGGTCGCGACCGATGATCGCGTGACGGTCAGCCCTTCCGGCCTGACTGCGCGGGTGCGCTCCATCCACGCCCAGAATCGGCCGACCGAGCGGGGCGTCGCTGGACAGCGCTGCGCGCTCAATCTGGTTGGCGACGGCATCAGCAAAGACGCAATCTCACGCGGTCAAGTAGTGCTTGATCCGGACCTACACGCGCCGACCGATCGTATTGATGCCAAGATGCGCCTGCTCGCGGCGGAACAAAAGCCGGTGACACAATGGATGCCGGCGCGCCTGCATCATGCGGCGACGGAGGTCGGAGCGCGAATTGTCTTGCTCGGCGATGCTTCGATCCAGCCCGGCGGCGAAGCCCCGGTGCAAATTGTGCTGGATCGTGCGATTGCCGCCGCGGCCGGCGACCGCTTCGTGCTCCGCGACACGACGGCGCAGCGTACGATCGGCGGCGGAAAATTTCTCGATCTGCGGGCTCCGGCGCGCAAGCGGCGCGCGCCGGAACGGCTCGCTCAGTTGCAGGCGCATGCCGCCGACGATCCGCAATACGCGCTGGTTGGTCTGCTCGACATCCCTCCATATCATGTGGACCTGTCGACGTTGGCGCGCGACCGCGCGCTCAGCGCGCTCGAACTGCAAGCGATTTGCGAACGCTTGGGTGTGATCAGAGTGATGGCCGACGATCGGACGTTCGCGCTGTCACACGGGACGTGGCTGGAGTTCAAGCGCAGCCTTTTAGGCGCGCTGCAAGCTTTCCATGCGGAAAATCCGGATTTGCCTGGAATCGGCATGGAGCGGCTGCGATTGGCACTTAAGCCGCGCCTGCCAGGCGGCGCATTGCTGTCGATTCTCCAGGGGCTGGTAGGCAGCAAAGAGATCGCTTTGGATGGCGCCTGGGTTCGTCTTTACGAACACCAATCGCGGTTGACGCCGGAGGACGAAAGAGTCTGGAGCAGGCTTGCGCCTCTGCTCGGCCGCAGCGGCCGGTTCCGTCCCCCGCGGGTGCGCGACATGGCCACGCTTTTGGCGTTACGTGAGCCGGATGTGCGGCGTCTGCTCAAGCTCACGAGCCGCATGGGAAAGACCGACGAGATCGCGCATGATCACTTCTTCCTGCGCGATAGTGTGGCGGAGATGGCCGGGATTATCGTTGATCTCGGCGCCTCATCGGCCGACGGGCAGTTCACTGCAGCGCAGTTCCGCGATCGTGTCGATAACGGCCGCAAGGTGGCGATCCAGATTCTCGAATTCTTCGACCGCCACGGCGTGACGCTGCGGCGTGGCGATTTGCGTCGCGTTAACAAGCACCGGCTTGATCTGTTCCGTCGTGCCGCGGCACCTCCGGTCCACGAACAATTCGAATCTGGAAGAGACGCGTCCCCGGTGGGGCGTCCGGACTTCAAATCCGGGAGGGGCCGCGAGCCGGTCCCTGGTGGGTTCGACTCCCTCTCTCTTCCGCCACGTTGAGGCGGCACGACATGATGCTTGAAACCCGATTCCGGAGACGCACCCGTGTGCAGTGTCGGTCCGCAAATCGTTGCAGAACGGACAACGGCATGGCCGCCGATATCAAAAGTTGCGAAAAATTACTTGCAGACTGCCGCCGCGGCCTCGGCGACGGCCTGATCCTGCACGCCGCTGCCGCCGCTGACGCCGACCGCGCCAACGATCTTGCCATCGACCTTTAGCGGCATTCCGCCGGCGAAAATCATGACCCGGTTGTGGTTCGATGTATTGATCCCGAAGAACTGGTCGCCGGGCTGGCTGTTCTGGCCGAGCTCCTTGGTCGAGATATCGAAGGCCTTGGCGGTGAAGGCTTTGTTGATCGCGATGTCAATGCTGCCGAGCCAGGCGCCGTCCATGCGAGTGAAAGCCTTCAGATTGGTGCCGGCATCGACGACCGCAATATTCATCGGCTGACCTATTTCCTTTGCCTTGGCTTCGCCGGCAGCAATGACGCGATGGGCTTTTTCGCTGGTGATCATGAAGACGTCTCCCTTCGGTGATGTCGTCGCCACAGTCGATGTATCTTTAGCCCTTAATCTCGCTGAGCACCATTGCTTTGCCGGCGGCGCGCGATTTGAGAAAGCGGCAAGAAGAACGAATACCGGAGTTGCGGACATTGAAGCGGCACCGTCGTCAGCGGCGCGTCTGTCAGCATCTAGAACGATTTGCGGCGCGCCTCGACGAGACGGGAACGCGTTCGATCCAAATGGTATCGCAACATAAAATAAAGATGAGAGTGACTCAGCGGAACACTCATTGTCGCCTTATCGATATCGCTTAGTTCAGCCTCCAGAACTTCCGCTTCCGGCGCCGTGGGCTTTGTTTGGAGTGCGTTTTCTATCACTCTGAGCCGCCGATAAAGCTGGCGCAATCGGTATTGAATAAGCCACGCGTACAGTCTTGGCGCGAAGCCAAAGACTGGAAAAACGATAGCCAATGTTGCAAGTAAGAACGCGATTGCCCTTTGTACATAAACCGTCATCCAAAAGGGCAGATACTTCGCAAGCAGCGAAGGGCCATTCTTGTAGTAATCAAGCGCGACAGTCGCGACCGGGTATTCGGGATCGTCAATCGCCGGAAATTCTCCGATGTGTTGAAACAGGCCCGGTCCTCCGTGTTCTTCTTTTAGCGTCTGGGCCAAAAGCTGAACGATTGCGGGATGCAACCCTTCACGAATTAATACTTTCGCTGTGGTCCCCACCAAAGTTACGTCATTTGGCGGATTAGGAGGATCGAGCTGAACCACGCCCTCCGGCAATACGAGCCGGACAAGATCAGGGAAAATGCGTGTGAAAGCTTCGGCCGACGAGAGACTCATCAGGCGAACGGTAGGATCGCTTAGCAGGATTTCCACGGAAGGTGCGTCCGATCCTCCCACAAGTATGGCGGCATCCACGACACCTTTGTTTAAGGCGTCAACAGCAGCGTCACCTGCGAGCGGCAGCAAGCTCGCAGTATTAGCATTGACGTTTGCCCTGCCGAGAATACGCTCCGAAAGATATCGGGCGCCGCTTCCCTCCGGTCCGACCGCAATGTGCTTTCCTTTGAGCTGTGTCAGGCCATCCAATGATTGGCTCGAGGAGTAAAAAATCCAAAATGGCACATTGAAAATGAGTCCCATAGAGCGCAAATCGGGCGCTTGAGCGCTGTTGGAGATACCGCCCGCGGAGAACGCAATCTGCACTCCGGAATGAGGGTCCCGCAAAAGCCTTAGGTTATCCAATGCACCATTGGTTTCCCGCACAATCAGCTCCACCCCCGCACGCGCGAATCGTGCTCGATATCTTTCTCCAAAATAATCGAATGTGGTTCCCTTCCGACCGGTCGCGATCGTCACTCTGAATGGCGGCGATGGGGCGAAGTATTCCAGGGCGATCCAGCTCGCCCCGAGAATTAAGGCCAACGTGGCCAGTCCTGCGATCAGTCTACCGTGCCCCAACTTCTGCATCGCCTGTTGCAAGTTGCTCTTTTACGCAAGTACGGGCGAATTCGGCGCCCAGTCCTGGCTGCTGCTAGGACGCGTCGAAACGTTCAGCCTCGTCACGCGTCATGCCGTCCGGACACCGTTTCGCAGACAGAGCCAATTTTCGGGGTATAGCGGACATTGGTCCATAACCCGAAGCCGACATTCATTCGCCAGCTCACCCGGATTCCAGTTTTCTCGCGTCAACGCACACTCCGCGATCCCGTACCCCTTCCGCGCTTCGTAGGCCGGGCGAGCTTCTCGACCAGAAAATTGGCGAGGACTTCGACCCGCTTCGGTCGCGGCCCTCCGGGCGGCGCTATGTAGTAGGCGGCGCCAGATGGGAGCGACCAATCCGGCAGCAATTTCTCCAACCGCCCGGCGGCGAGTGCCTCGCGCAAAATAAATTCGGGCAGGACGCCGAGGCCGGTCCCGGCAATCAGGGCCGGCATCATGGCCTCACCATTATTCACGCGCAGAGGACCCGACGGCCGCACCGTCGCGGATTTGCCGTTTTTGGTAAAGCGCCACGTCTCGGGCATTGTCGTATAGCTGTAGCCGATGCAGCGGTGCTGCGCGAGATGAAGGGGATGCTTCGGTCTGCCATGCTTGTTCAAGTATGCGGGTGAGCCGACCACATAGCGCGGGATCTCACACAACCGCCGCGCAACGAGCGAGGAGTCGGGCAGGGCAGTAATACGGATGGCGGCATCGAAACCCTCGCCGACGAGGTCGATCATCGCATCGCTGAGGTGAAGATCGACCGAAACTTCCGGATAGCTGGTCAAGAATTCCGGCAGCACGGATGCAATGTGAAGCAGGCCGAAGGACATCGGCGCCGCCAGTCGCACTAACCCGCGCGGCACCGTTGCCTGAGCCAGTGCTTCGTCTTCCGCTGCTTCGCCCTCAGCGAGAATATGCGCCGCCCGCCCCGCGACCTGCCGTCCCGCGTCGGTCAGAGCGATCCGGCGCGGCGTACGATTGATGAGCCGCGCGCCCAGCCGTGCCTCAATCCTGCTAACGGCCTTGGAGACCGTCGCTTTGGAAAGCTTCAGCTCCGCTGCTGCGCCCACGAAGGAGCGCATTTCCACGACCTTGGCGAAGATAGCGAGCCCTTCGAAATCCGGAAGCTTGGCCATGTGGCAACTATGGAAACTATGTGTTTCCATAGTTTCTATTTCTAATCGGAGGTTACGTCCATAACCTAGTCAAATATGTGGAAGGCGGGATCGCGTTCGACGCCGGCTTTCCGTTTGATCCGCGCGCCGACATGGAAATCACCACAGACGTCCGCGAAGCAGAGGCAGGCAACGCATAAGAGTAGCCTCGGGCACGAGGGCGCCGAATCGACGTTTGGGGGCGCGCGCTCCGGGAATCCGCATTGCCGAGAGAGAGGAGCAATTCATGAACACTGACAATGTGGCCGCCGTCCGTAACGCGTATGCGGTTGCCGAACGGAAAGATCTGGAAGGATGGATCAGCCTGTTCACGCCCGACGGGGTATTCGTCGACAATTCGATGGGGGTGACCTACCGCGGTCGAGCCCTCGCCGACGTGGTCCGCAACTACGGTGCGGCGTTTTCCAACATGCACCGCGAGCTGCATCACATTTATGCCGATGGCAGTGTCGTCGTGGTGCAACTGGCGCTGCAGGGCACCCACGATGGCGCGCTTCAGCTTCCTTTCGGCGAACTGCCGCCCACGGGTAAGCAAATGGACGCCCCGTGCTGCGACGTGTTTGAACTCGAAGACGGCAAGATCAAACGCTTCGACTGCTACCCGGAGGGCTCTATCATTCTTGCTCAGCTCGGGGTCTTGAACAACCTCGACGCCGCTTTGAATCACTGAGAATCATCGCTGCAAACCTCGTCATTTCTAACGCGGCGGCATCGGCGTGCCAGGCACATATTCGTTCCTTCTAACAATTTTCGATCGTCGCACTCAATCGATCGGGCTCGCCAACAATGAGGTATTGAAAATGACCAAGGTTCTCATCCTCTACTACTCGGCGTATGGACACATGGAACGCATGGCCGAGGCTGTTGCTGAAGGCGTAAGGGAAGCCGGCGCCGAAGCGGATATCAAACGCGTGCCGGAATTGGTCTCAGAGGAGATCGCAAAGCAAGCCGGGTATAAGACCGACCAGAGAGCGCCGATTGCGACAGTGGCGGAATTGCCCAATTACGATGCGATCATTTTTGGTTCCGGGACTCGATTCGGCGTATTCACTTCGCAGATGCGCAATTTTCTGGATCAAACCGGGCCTTTGTGGATGAAAGGCGCGCTGATTGGCAAAGTAGGATCGGTGTTTACAGGCTCGGCGACCCAACATGGGGGGCAAGAATCAACCATCCTCACGATGATTCCCACGCTTCTGCATCACGGCATGATCGTCGTCGGGTTGCCGTACTCCTTTCAAGGGCAGATGATATCGGATGAAATAACCGGCTGCTCTCCCTACGGCGCATCCACGATCACTAAAGCTGACGGCAGTCGCATGCCCTCTGAAAACGAACTTGCCGGCGCACGCTTTCAAGGCCGCCACGTCGCGCAAATCGCCGGCAAGCTCAGCCAGCATTGAAGCCGTTGCCTTACCTAGGCGGCTCTATCGGCAAGTGTGAGCAACCTCCGAGCTTGGTGCTCTTCGCGAATTCCCGGGTATTGTTGAGACAGCAGCGACCCTTCGTAATAGGCGGCGCTGTACGATCTCCGATTCTTCATCCGCACCATCCACGCGGCAACGCCGGGACAGTCCTTCCAGAGAAATTCGTAGCCGAGATCCTCCATCCGAATCATTGACGGCAAAACCGCGAAATCGGCCAATGTTAGGTCTTTGCCAAGCAAATATTCCGATTGAGAAAGCGGGTTCTCCATGCGCTTAACAGTCTTGCTTATGCTGTCTTCGGCTTGCTTAAGCTTTTCAGCGCTGAAGCCCTTCTTCTTATCCATCTCGCCCAGGAACTTGTCGCGAAGAGGTTTGGACTTAGCCAGTGCCTTGAACTCTTCGTCGGACATTTTCTCGAAATGACGCGCAAAGGCGGCATTGTAGGATGGGAACCGTACGGCGACAGTCGGGACCTCTTCAAAAAAACGAAGCCACGCCCTCATTTGCGCCCGCTGTTTCGGTTCGGCGGGGCTAAGTGCGATTTCGGGGTAGACCTCGTCTAGGTATTCCATGATCACCGATGAATCGATGATCGGCGTGCCGTCATCGACGAGCGTCGGTACGACGCCGTTCGGATTCAATTTCAGGTACCCCGGCTTGAGCTGATCATTCTGAAAAAGCTTCATCTTGTGCTCGATAAAGCTGAGGTTCTTTTCGGCGAGCGTAAGTCGCACCTTCTGGCTGCAAGTAGATTGCGGCGCGCTGTATAGCTCAAGCATGTTTCACTCCGATGCTTCTTGTTGATCAGCGGGCGTTAGCGATATGACGGGGGGCTGCCGAAAAAAATAAGGCAGCATCTTCTATCTGTAACCACGACTTCTCTTCAAGTTGCCGCGATAATCCAACCGGCGTTGACCGTCCTTTTCTAACTTCGCGGGTTCCTGTTGCGGTGCAACAATATTTTGCGCCGAGGCTAAGACCCGCGCGGCTGAAGGCGGTTCTTCGAGCGACAAATCGAAAATAATGAATCAGTGACATCATTGTGATGGATGTCCCTCTTACCTGGCTTGGGCGCGCTTCCGCGGCTCAGAAAACGGATAATATAAGAAGGCTAGTCCTCTGTCAGAGATCAGTGCGTTCTCGAATTCGATCATGAGCGACAAATTCGAAGACATCCGGACGTTTGTCGCGGTGGTGCAGGCTCGGGGATTTGCTCAAGCCGGAAAGCGCTTGGGAATAGCCAAATCGGCGGTCAGTCGGCGTGTCAACGATCTCGAAGATCGTTTGGGCACACGCCTTTTGAATCGAACAACCCGCCAGCTTAGCCCTACTACGGCTGGTGCTGAGCTGTATCAGCGCGGAGTTCGGATCCTTGCGGATTTTCAGGAGGCCGAAGATGCTGTGTCGAGTGGGTCGAATGAACCTGCCGGCAAATTGAGGATTTCAGCGCCGGCCTCGTTCGGATCGCACTGCCTTGGTCAGATCATGCCAGAGTTTATGAGCCGTTTCCCGCATTTACAGGTCGAACTTGAGCTGGAAGATCGTCTCATTGATCTGGTGGCTACCGGCTTCGACATGGCCATCAGGATAAGCCGCTTGAAAGATTCAAGTTTGATCGCGCGGAAGATCGTCACGATACACCATGTTGTCTGCGGGAGCCCGGACTATCTTCGGCTCCGAGGGCGACCGACACTTCCGGAAGATCTTCGCGAGCACACGACGCTGCGATATTCCTACGTCGATGACTATTAGGAGTTTACAAAGAACGAAGCACTTTCTCCCCCATCCAAATTCCGCTGCAATAACGGCGACACATTGCGGGAGGCCGCGATTGCCGGAGGCGGCCTAGCGTATCTGCCGACCTTTATCGTGCATCAAGCGGTGGCAGATGGACGACTCGAAGTCTGCCTGTCCGGCTTCGAGAGAGACCCGATCGCATTATATGCCGTTTATCCTAGCACCCGTCATCTCTCCGCGAATATACGCGTGTTTATTGATTTTTTGATCGAGAAATTTGGCACGAACCCGTTTTGGGACAAAGCAATCGGTATGAACAGGCACATGCCGTAATCTCTCATGCATGTCCTTTGGAGGACATGCGACGTCCGCTTCCTTCAAGCGGCGATCAAGTCAGGTGGGCGACGCTGCCTGACTCCACCGCCACAGGTGGCGTCGATCCCACGCGAGCTAGTGCCGTGAAGAAGAAAGCCGCAATCCAAAGTAACGGCCCCAGCAGCCCAGGCCACCACGGCACATATCCAGGGACCAGCACGAAGAGAATAAAAGGCATGTCAGCAAGGCCCACCATTGCGGCGTTGACCCAAAAGCCAAGCCGATCATTGCGCCAATTCAACGCGATCGCGAAAATGATCGCCGCCATGGCGAAAGCGACCAAATAAAAGGCCGTCTGCATCAGGCGCGCCTGCGCCATGGCTGGCGAATTCTGTGCTAACTTGACAACGCCATAGGCCGCGGTGAAGTGCAGCAGGCCCCAACACACATAAAGCACTGCGCCGAGCTTTGCGGCAATCTTTTCCATGGAGCTTTTCCTAGACATAGTCAGCCAGCCCAATTCCAGGCGGACTTGTGCACCGTCAAAAGACCAGAGTATGGCGAGTATTCTTGGTGTTTTCGATTCCTCTTCGGAGAACACAGTGTTCTTCAATTTGGACCAGTGGATAGCAGTGGAGTTCTTTGACTGAAGTATCTGTGGCGGATGACGCAAACTCTTAATACGATGTCCGTTTTGACCCAAAGCAGACATCGCGCGGCAGCCGGGGAGGGTACGAACTTTCAGAAGCGTGCTTTCACCTTGAACTCATGGAGAAACTCGCGTGTTCGCTGTCACCGGCGTTACTGGAAGGGTGGGCGGTGCTGTCGCCCGCACCCTGCTGGCGCGAGGCCGATCCATCCGCGCCGTCGTCCGCGATTCTCGCAAGGGCAAGACGTGGACCTCGCGCGGCTGCGAAATGGCCATCGCTTCAAGCGACGATTCGGCGTCGTTGTCTCGGGCGTTTGCCGGCATCGAGGGTGCGTTCGTGATGCTTCCGGCAATCTTCGATCCGGCACCCGGCTTTCCAGAAGCTAGGGGGATGATCGCGGCCCTCCGCACATCGCTTCTCCAGGCCAGGCCGGCAAAGGTTATTGTGCTGTCGACGATCGGAGCCGCGGCCCCACAGCCTAATTTGCTCAACCAGCTCGGGTTGCTTGAGGACGGACTGGCGGACCTTCCGCTGTCGGTGACCTTCCTTCGCGCCGCGTGGTTCGTGGAAAACGCCGCCGCAGATATCGCGGCAGCGCGAGAGATCGGCGTGATTCCAAGTTATTTGCAGCCGCTCGAGAAGCAATTTCCGATGGTGGCGGCGGAGGATGTGGGCCGCAACGCGGCAGAGCTGCTGCTGGAGAGTTGGAGCGGCCATCGTGTCGTAGAGCTGGAGGGCCCGCAGCGCATTTCTCCCAACGATCTCGCCGAGGCATTCGCAAAGGTGCTGGGCAGGCCCGTGAAAGCCGAGATCGTTGAGCGCGAACGCTGGCCAACGCTTTTTCGCGCGCAAGGCATGCAGTATCCCACCCCTCGAATGCAAATGCTCGACGGGTTCAACGCCGGCTGGATCGAGTTTGACCGGCATGGCGCCGGCGCGCGCAAAGGCACGATCACCATTGATCAGGCAATCGCCGCCCTCGTTAATAAGGAAGACCGCGAGTGATCGAGCGAATGTCCGCGCCGCTTCCTTCGTCGCCGTGTTGATGCTCCAATAAGCGCAAATCAGGGGGCGGGGGAACGCCGGCGATGTGCCGCTTCAAGCCCGGGCCAAACGCTGGGAGGCTGCCATGAAAAAACAACTCGCTTTGGCTTTGCTGTTGTTGGCAGCGGGCCTGGCAATGGCCACCGCGGAGACCTGGCCGGCGCGGCCGGTGAAGTTGATCGTGGGATTCGCAGCCGGTGGCCCGACCGATCTGTTCGCGCGCCTGATCGCGCAAAAACTCTCCGAGCAAACCGGCAAGAATTTCTACGTCGAGAACGTCGGGGGCGCCGGCGGCAATATCGGCGCCGGCCGGGCGGCGCAGTCGCCGCCGGACGGCTACACGCTTCTGGTGACAGGCGGCAACCTCACAAACAATCCTTTCCTGTATAGTCACGTGCCTTATGATCCAATCAAGGACTTTGACGCAGTCACGCTCGGCGCGCAGACGCCGGTCGTACTGACGATTAATCCATCGGTCCCGGCGCAAACGGTGAAGGAATTGGTCGCGCTGATACGCGCCAGCGCCGGCAAATACAGCTACGCGTCGCCGGGCACCGGCACGCCGCCGCAGCTGGTCGGCGCGCTATTCCAGCAATCCTTGCAGCTCGATCTCGTGCACGTGCCGTTTGACGGCGGCGGGCAAGCCGTCGAAGCGACAGTCGGAGGGCATACGCCGATCTCGTTCGGCGCGACGGCGCCCGCGGTTGCGCTCATAAAGAGCGGCGCGCTGCACGCATTGGCGGTGACCGGAAAGGCGCGATCGCCGACCTTGCCTGAAATTCCGACCATGGCGGAAGCGGGGTTTCCCGACGTGGAAGGCAGCACCTGGACCGCGGTCGTGGTGCCCGCGGGCACGCCCAAGGAGATTGTCGCGGAGCTGAATCGTCTGATCGTCGCCGGCCTCTCGCAACCCGACGTCAAGGAGAAACTGGCGG
>DASPWC010000194.1:0-3120 GCA_035622055.1 Xanthobacteraceae bacterium
GCGGGCAAATCGATCGTGGGACCGCCGCGCCGGATCAATTCGCGAAGGTTTCCCGGCCGTACGCCGCCGCCAGGCAGAAGCTTCACCGGCGCAACATACGGACCGATTGCGTTGAGATCATCGCCCGTCGCCGCTGCGACCAGCGTCCGCGCAATGACGGCGTCGGTCGCAATGGCGGCGCCATCAAGTTCGGTGGTCCATCCGCCATCGGGGCTGCGGTACACGACCGCGCCGTCGCCCACCCGATTGGCGGTGACCACGACCGGGCCTCTGATCTTGATCTTTTTCTGGTCGAGCGGAGAAGTCATTGAGATCACTCCCGGTCCTCAGTAAGGGTCCGACCGCGAGGCCGAGCCATATAGAATGTTTTTCTATATAGGACGTCTTTGTTCTACGCAAAGAGGAAAATTTTTTACTAAATCAGGCAATCGCATGAGAATAAGAATTCAAAATGCAGATCTACCGCAGCGATATCCTCCTAGGAAAAGAGCGAGCGTGCCGCCGTGAACGAGCCCGAGGAAACGTCAAGTTCGGCAGCAGGCGTCTTTACGCCGCGCGGGGGCATCGCCGAAGTCTTCGCCGCCTTCCTGCGGCTCGGGCTGACGAGCTTCGGCGGCCCAGTCGCGCATCTTGGTTATTTCCACGAGGACATCGTCGTACGCCGCAAGTGGCTCGATGAAAAAACCTATGTCGATCTGGTTGCGCTCTCGCAATTCCTTCCGGGGCCGGCAAGCACCAAGGTCGGCATCGCGATCGGTTTGTCGCGCGCGGGCTATGCCGGCGCCCTGGCGGCGTGGGCCGGGTTCACGCTGCCGTCCGCCATCGCCCTCGTTTTGTTCGGCTATGGCGTGAGTTCGCTCGGCGGTGCGCTGAGCAGCGGCTGGCTGCACGGACTCAAAGTCGCTGCCGTCGCGGTCGTCGCCAATGCGGTGTTGACCATGATGCGCTCGCTCGCTCCGGACGCCGAACGCGCCACGCTCGCCGTCGGCGCCGCGATTTTGGTCCTCGCCATGCCGTCGTCGTTCGGCCAGGTGATCGCGATCGTTCTTGGCGGCGTCATCGGATTGATCCGCTTCCGCGGCGCTCCGGCGGATCGCCACGCCGCGCTGCCGCATCCGGTCAGCCGCAGCGCGGCCGTCGGAGCGATCGTTTTGTTCTTCGCATTTCTGATCGGCCTGCCGCTCGCCGCCGCGGCCGTGCCAAGCCACGCCCTGCAATTGTTCGATGTGTTCTACCGCGCCGGCTCCCTCGTCTTCGGCGGCGGTCACGTCGTGCTGCCGCTCTTGCAAGCCGCCGTCGTGCCGCCGGGTTGGGTGAGCAACGACGCGTTTCTTGCCGGCTACGGCGCGACGCAGGCGGTGCCGGGGCCGCTTTTCACCTTCTCTGCCTATCTCGGAACGGTCATGGGTCCGACCCCCAACGGCTGGCACGGTGCTGCGTTATGCCTCGCGGCAATGTTTCTGCCGGCGTTTCTGTTGGTGATCGGCCCGCTGCCGTTTTGGGACGATCTACGCCGGCGCGCGTCCGCGCAAGCCGCGTTGCGGGGCGTCAATGCAGCCGTCGTGGGCCTGTTGCTTGCCGCGCTTTACCGGCCGGTTTGGACCACCGGCATTACCGGTGCGGGCGATTTTGCGCTCGGCATCGCCGCTTTTCTTTTGCTGTTCATGTGGAAAACGCCGCCTTGGCTGATCGTCGTCTTTTGCGCGATCGGCGGCGAGGCTATCGCGCGATTGTCGTTCCCAGTGTGAATAGCCGCACTCAATGACCGGTAGCGACGGCCGCGACGCGCGCGGGATTTTCCGGGGCGACATTGCCGCGCCAGACGATATGCAGGTCCGGACGCAGCAAGATGAGATCGTAGCCGTAGACCTCGCGCGCTGTCCGATCGGGAACGTCAAGCACTGTCACCGAAGCGCCGCGTTCGCGAATAGCCCGTTCGAGCCCGCGCGCCTCGGCTTTGGAGTTTCCGAGTTTGAGCACGGTATAGCCGTCGGGTATCCGATCCTGCATCGGCGCGCCATCGTCGAGCCAAACGTGCGGCAGCCGCGCCCCGGGCCACGTCGTCGGGTGATATTCACGGAACAGATGCTCGGGACCGCCCGGAATATTGCAGACGATCGGCGAGTCGACATAGCGATAGCCGAGCTCCGCGCCAATCATCTCGTTGCTTTTGCGCTGTTCGACATCGGCGACGGCGCGCAAGTCCCTGCGCGTCTCGGCTCCGGCCGCCGAATCCTCGCCGATATTGGCGCGCCACATGGCGCGCCATTTGCGCCGGCCGATCGTCGCATAGCGCGACGCGCCGACATTATGCTCGCCGATCTGACGCCGCTCGATCTCGTAGGATTTCAACAAATTCGGGCCGCCCCATCCCGCCAGCGTCGCCGCCAGCTTCCACGACAGATCGACGGCGTCGCCCACGCCCGAATTCATGCCTAAACCTCCGGTCGGAATGACCAGATGCGCGGCATCGCCGGCGAGAAAGACGCGGTCCTTGCCATAGCCGTCCGCGAGCAGAAGGTTTTGCCGCCACGGCGCACACGACAGCATTTCATACCGGACTGGAATTCCCACCGTGCGCTCGAAGGCGAGTTTCATCTCCTCGTCGCTGTCGCGTATCGAATGCAGTGTCCAGTGCCTGGTGGAGTCCTGCATGACCAGGAACGTCGCCTTGTCGTCGGCCACGTGATAGTGCCTGCCCCTGCCCGGCCCGCTGCCGACCGGCAGGCGTTCGAACAGTTCGTCGCAACGATACAGTGCTTGGCGCAGAGCCAGCAGGTTACCTTCGCCGGAAAGCTCGATATCGAGCTCCTTGCGGACCAGGCTCGCGCCGCCGTCGCAGCCGACGAGATAAGCGGCGCGGAGCTCCTCTATGCCGCCTTTGGCGTCGCGCACGCGCGCGGTCACGCCTTCGGCGTCTCGCCGCAGCGAGAGAAACTCACAGCCAAAGCGCACCGTGACCCCAGGAATCGTCTCGGCAACCGATTTCAAAAGCGGCTCAAGCGTATATTGCGAAATCAGCTGATACGGCTCGAGCGGCAGCGTACCGTCATTGACCGCGCGGGTTTGCGCCCGCGCCTGTTCGACCGACGGATAGGCCAGATGCAACAGCGGCGGCTT
>DASPWC010000195.1:0-9002 GCA_035622055.1 Xanthobacteraceae bacterium
GGCTTGTTCTTTGTGTCCTTGGCGGCATTCGCATCCTTGCCGGTGTTCGCGTCCTTGCCGGCACTCGTATCCTTGTCGGTGGGCGTATTTTTGCTTGCATTTGTGTCCTTGGCATCCGCCCGCTTTTTGCCGTCGTCGCCTTTTTTGACCGGCGCCGGCGCAACCGGCTGGGGCGAAACCTCAGGCGTCGCATTTGCATCGTTTCCGGGACGCGGCCACGAAAAATCATCGGCGCGGCCCGCCGGTGCAATCACGGCATCGCCGTGGCTTAAGACTTTTGTTGCGATCGGGTCGGCCGTCATCTGCGTCGGGTGGCCGGCGCCGGCAAGATCGCCGGATTCCCCGCCGCCTGTCGCCAACGGCAAGACCGGTCCGACTTCGGGTCTGCCCCCGCCTGTAGCCGGTTTCGGCGCCGTTTCCGGCCCGGGCAGGGCCACCGGCGTCACGTGGTTAGACATCACGCGGCGCAGGTCACGGTCCACGTAGCTTGCGAGCTTAACCGCACCGGCCTTGGTGAAATGCACGCCGTCGGAGGTGCGCAGCCGGCGGGTTTGGCCCTCGAAATCCGGACCCTGGACGGCATAGCGCCCCTGATCGTCGACAAAGCCGTCCCAGATATCGACATAGACGATTCCGGCCTTTTCGGCGTGCTCGCGGTAGAGATCGTCAAGATAAGTGATGTCGCCGGTCGACTTTGCGCCACGAATTGCCGGCAGCCCCACCCAGACAATGGGTACGCCTTTGCTTTTGAGCGCGGCGATCATCTCGTCGATGCGCTTTCCGTAGACCGTCGCCCATTCATCGGTGTGGAACTCATAGGAGCTGCCCGCCGCCGGGTGTTGAGTGTCCGCCTGCGCGGCGCTTTGCGGTGGAGCCTCCGTATCCGTCGGCTCGGCGGCTTTGTCTTGAGGCGGCGGTTGGCTCGTTCCCTGAGCGGCTCCCTGGCTTTTTTCTTGGTTTTTGTCCTGGTTCTTTGCCTGATTCTTTTCTTGGCTCTTTTCTTGGCTCTTTTCTTGGGGCGGTTCACCAGCTCGTTTCGTGGCGGTCGGCGGTGGCGGAGTTTTGTCGCGCAGTGACGTCCGATCGTTCAGACCCAACATGACGACGATGGCGTCCGGCTTTCCGCCGGCGAGCGCGTCCTTGACCGCCTGCGGCCAATCCAGCGCTTCATTCTTGGCGTCGTAGCGGATCAGGCCGGACGCGGCGCGGATCTTGCGTTCGACGCCCATCTCCGGCTGATCGGTGTAAAGCTCATCGAGCCCATAGCCCAGCCAATCGGCCATCGAATCGCCGACGACAACGATGTTGGTGGTCGCCGGCGTTTCCAATTTCCGCGGCGGCGGCGCTTTGGTTGAATCGACGACGGGCGCTGGCCGGTTGAAGCCCGAGAATGGAAAGAAGAAATCGCGTTGCTGGTAGTTGTTGTTGTAGTTGTTCCAGTTGCGGTAGCGATCTCCGTAGTTGCGGTCGTTGTCGCCCCAATAAACTTGTGCGACCGCGGGCCGCGCAACAGCGACGGCAGCCGCGACGAACGCTGTCGCCGCCAGAAGGCGCCCGGTTACCGGGCGCCGCTTCCCGTGGAACGTCAGGAACCGTCTCATGGATCGCCTTTCGAGCTCCATCGCAAGGCGCCTATTCTAAACCGCCGGGCTGTAAAAAGCTCGGGCTTAAGATTAAGCGAAAACGTGTCAACTTGAAGATGCCCGGCGGCTCAGGGCTGGCGCAGCCGATCGAGAACGTCGCTTGAGGCGAAGCCATCGGGGATTTGACCGATCGAAGCTTGGAAATTGCGGATCGCAAGGCGGGTTCGCGGACCCAGGAGGCCATCCGGCTCGCCGATGTCGAAGCCCCGCTGCGCCAGGCGCTGCTGCATTTCATAGCGCTCCTCGAGCGTCAGTACGCGCTGGTCACGCGGCCAGGCCTGGACAAGCGGTCCGCCGCCGCGCATCCGGTCGGCGAGATGCCCGGTCGCCAGCGCATAGGCTTCCGCGGGGTTGTATTTCATAATGACATTGAAATTTTGCAGCACCAGAAATGCGGGCCCGCGGGCGCCCGCAGGCAGAAGCAAATAGGCGCGACTATCCGGCTGGGGAAATGAGCCGCCGCCCGCGCGCCTGAGACCCAGATTTTGCCACTGCCGCAAAGTCATCTGCCGCGAGCGATCCGCCAAGAGATAATCGAAGTTCGCCGGTAGAACGACCTCGTAGCCCCAGCTCTGCCCGCTGACCCAGCCGTCCATCTTCAAATTATTGGCCGTTGACGCGATCACGTCGGGAACGGAATCGACCACATCCCGTCGCCCGTCGCCGTCGAAATCGACCGCGTAGCGCTTGAACGAGGTCGGCATGAATTGGGTAGGCCCGAAGGCGCCGGCCCATGATCCGACCAGGCGATCGGCGGGAATGTCGCCATGCTGCAGAATTTCCAGCGTGGACAGGAACTCCTCGCGGAAGTAGTCGCGGCGGCGGCCGACGCAGGCAAGCGTCGCGGTGGAACGCAGCACCGGACGATCGCCGCCGAGCGTGCCGTAGTTCGATTCGACGCCCCAGATCGCGGCGACGATGGCGGGATCGACGCCGTATGTGCGTTCGACCGCGGCAAAGACGGGCGCATATTGCGTCAAGATTTCGCGCCCGCGCGCGATACGGTCGTCGCTTACCAGCAGGTCGAGATAGTCCCACGCGGATTTGGTGAACTCGGGCTGAGCGTCGAGCTTGTCCATGATGCTCAGATCCGGCGTCAGCCCGGCCGTGAAGCGCTGGAATGTTGCCCGCGAGACGCCGCGCCGCTCGGCGTCGGGCCACATGCGCTCGACGCAGTTGCCGAAATCGGCGGCGGCCGCGCGAATGGCGTCGGCCGTCATCAGCAGATTGCCGGACGCGCCGGATTGTCCGCTCCATCCGGACGCGTCGTTGGGAACTGACGCTGCCGGAACCGAGTTCGCCGATGGCGGTTGAAACAAGTGCGTTAACCAGTTGTCGGGCTGTTGGGCCGACGCCGTAACCCCAAGACCGGAAACTATGAGCGTTGCCACGATTCCGTGGGGGATAGGCCTAAGGGTGCCCATGGGCGCGCATCTCGTATCGAGTCTCGTGTTCTGGCCGCGAATAGCGCCGCCTGCTAGTGTCCCATTCCGATGTTCGAATCACTAACGGCCCGTTTTCGTCAGGCTCTAGCCAACCCTGCTTTAAGGATCAAATACCTAGAGCCACAATCGATTCAGTGTGAAACGGTTGCGCTCCGGGCCGGACTTTGGACAATAATTTGGGCAAGAAAGCGCACCATTTCGTACTTCCTTTGTTTCGAACGCTCCTCGGTATCCTATGAACTCCGTTCGCAAAGCCGTTTTTCCCGTGGCCGGGCTTGGCACCAGGTTCCTGCCCGCGACCAAAGCAATGCCCAAGGAAATGCTGCCCGTCGTCGATCGGCCGCTTATCCAGCATGTTGTCGACGAGGCGCGCGCGGCCGGCATCGAACATTTCATCTTCGTGACCGGGCGCAATAAGGGGGTCATCGAAGATCATTTTGACCGGCAGTTCGAGCTCGAAAAAACGCTGCTGGAACGGCAAAAGCACAAAATTCTCGAATACCTCGACAAGGATTTGCCCGTGCCCGGCTCGGCCAGCTTCACGCGCCAGCAGGAGCCGTTGGGACTAGGCCATGCCGTCTGGTGCGCGCGCGAACTGCTCGGCCACGAACCCTTTGCGCTGTTGTTGCCGGACGTTCTGGTTCAACACGAGAAAGGCTGCCTCGCTCAGATGATCGAAGCGGCGCGAGAGCTGCCGGCGAACGCGAATATCGTCGCGGTCGAGGAGGTCCCGCGCGACCGTGTCGATCAGTACGGCGTAGTCGGTATCGGCGAGCGCAAGGGCAAGATGTTTTCCATCACCAGCATGGTGGAAAAGCCGCCCACGGACCGGGCGCCCTCCAACCTCATCCTGACCGGCCGTTACATCCTGCAGCCCGAGATCCTTCAGATCCTTGGAAGCCAAGAGCGCGGCGCCGGCGGTGAAATCCAATTGACCGATGCGATGATCCAACTGTCGCGCACGCAGCCGTTCTATGGACTGCAATTCGACGGCCGTAGCTTCGACTGCGGTTCGAAGGTCGGCTTTCTGGCCGCCAATGTATCCTACGCGCTGGAGCGGCCAGACATTGCGCCGGACTTCAGGGCGGAAATCAAAAAAATTCTCGGCGAATTCAACGGCTGAAGCATGATCCGGAAAAGCCCGCCGCCCCGGACACCGATCCGGGGAGGATACCGGTTTTCCGAAAAGATCGTGCGTAAGCAGCAAGCGAAATACAGAATCAACCTAAAAATATTTCGTTTTAGGAGCTCACAAAAAACGTGTTCGGGAAAAGCCGTCGACTGCGACGGCTAGTCTATTTTTCAAGCGGTCGCCAACGTTATGAGTCTCGATCTTATTTGTCCGGTACTAGACCTTACGCTCGTATCGCCGCCAACCTGGAAACAAGGCGATGGCGAAAGCGGCAAAGGCCGCGACCTCCGCCGGCCACGGCCAGCGCGCCACTGAAGCGACGACGCCGACGAGGATCGTGGCAAATCCGAGCCAGAGCGCGAAACGACCGGGCCGGAGCGCCTCGATTGCAAACAGCACGAGCGCAAGCGAAAACCAAATCCAGGAAACCAGCGAGCCGTTTTGCATGGGCTCACACCCAGCCTTGGAGTTCGCGCATCGCAAGCTGGTGAAGAAGCTTCATGCCGGGCTCGCTATCATTGAGGCATGGAATCGCCGCGAAGTATTGTCCGCCGTGGCGCTTGAAAACGCGCGCATTTTCGACGCTGATTTCCTCTAGCGTTTCCAGACAGTCGGCGGAAAACCCGGGCGTTATCACGACGACATTCTTTACGCCTTTTCGCGCCAGCGCCTTCACCACGTTGATGGTGTAAGGCTCGAGCCACCGGGCGCGGCCGAAGCGGGACTGGAACGTCATCAAAAGCTTATTCTCGTCGAGTCCGAGTTGCGCGCGCAACAGCTCGGTCGTTCGCGCGCATTGGCTGTGATAGGGATCGCCCTTTTCGATCGCCTCTTTGGGCATGCCGTGATAGGAGGCGATGATCACGTCGGGCGTAAACGACAGCGACGCCAGCCCCGCCTCGAGCGAGCCTGCCAAGGCGTCGATGTAGCCCGGATCTTCGTAATAGGCCGGCATGATCCGCAGCGCCGGTTGGCGGCGCTGCTGCATCATAAATCGGAATACCTCGTCGCAAACCGTTGCGGTGGTTGCGGCGGAGTATTGCGGATAGAGCGGCATGACCAAAATGCGCTCACATCCCCAGGTGGCGAGCACTTCCAGCCGCGACGCGATCGAAGGATTGGCGTAGCGCATGGCCCAGTCGACGATGACGTGCCTGCCGAACGGTTCGAGGAGCGCGCCGAGCTTTTCCGCCTGCGATTGGGTGACGGTCTTGATCGGCGACTCGTCTTTCTGACGATTCCAGATTTTCTCGTAGTCGTGCGCCTTGCGCCGCGAGCGGAACGGCAAAATGAAGCCGTTGAGCACTGTCTTCCAGACAAGAGAATCTTTTTCGATCACGCGGCGGTCGCTCAAAAACTCCTTCAGGTAGCGGCGCACCGCGCCCGGCGTTGGCGCGTCGGGCGTGCCCAAATTGACGATGAGCACACCAACGCCCGTCGTCGACGGCGCCGCCTGAACGGTCCCGGCTTTGTCTGGCGGCGTTTCGGCCGAAGGCTGAGTGATGACTGGCGGCGAACCATGCATCGTCAAGGCTCCATCGTCCGCGACCGGGGCAGTCTTGTTGTCGCTAGGCGCGCCTGCCGGCTCCGGCGGCTGCTGGGGCGTGTCGGCGTTGCCGGTAATGAGCGGTTCGCTGTTCATGAACGACAGCATAAGGCATGATCAGGAAAAAAGCCTGCCCCCGACGTCATCCGTCGTGGAACCCAGTTCTCAGAAAAAATCATGCTTCAGCATAAACTTAGCGCCATATTCAGTTTGCGGCGATTGGATTTCCGGCTGCCGCAATGATTCGCACGCCAATAGTTGTGTTTCGCGCCGCAATCGGGCCGCATTGAGGAAGCGCCGGCGGAATGGGTCCGTTGGTTTTGGACTATTTTCGCTTTTGATTATTCAGCCGCTTTCAAGAGCGGGGGTGCCCCGGCGCGGAATTGCTCGAGCAAAGCGGCCTCGTCGGCCTTCGCCGCGACGAGGTGGCGCTTTTTAACGTGCCCGAAACCCCGGATTTTTTCCGGGATGGCGGCAAGGCCGACCGCCAAATGATGGTTCTCGGGCGTCAATTTGGCGAGCACCTCGTCGAGCATCGCCCGATAGTCCTCGATAAGCTTCCTCTCGGTGCGGCGCTCGAGCGAATAGCCGAATGGATCGATCGCCGTGCCGCGCAAGAACTTCATCTTCGCCAATAGCCGGAACAGCGGAAGCAGCCACGGCCCAAAGCTCATTTTGCGCGGGAGGCCGGTCGTCTTGTCGCGGCGTGCAAGCAGGGGCGGCGCGAGATGAAACTCGTACCGAAGACGCTCGCCGTCGAATTCGGCCTTGACCTGTTTTTCGAACGAGCCATCGGTGTAAAGGCGCGCGACCTCGTATTCGTCCTTGTAGGCCATCAACTTGAACAGATAGCGCGCAACGGCATCGGCCAAGCCGCATTTGCCGGGAGCGCGCGCGCCTTCGGCCGCCGCGACCTTGTCGACCAGAGACCGATATTGCTGCGCGTAAGCGGCACTCTGATAGTCGGTGAGAAATTTCACCCGCCGCTCGACCATCTCGCCAAAAGAATCCGACAGACGCTCGGCATCGCTGCCAGCCCCAGTTGCCGGTTTGACCAGCGCCTCGACCGAAGCACGATCGACGGCCGCGCGCCGGCCCCAATGGAACGCCGCGCGGTTCATGGCGACCGCCTCGCCGTTCAGTTCGATCGCGTGCTCGATGGCTGCCGCCGATAACGGAACGGCGCCGAGCTGATAGGCATACCCGACGAGGAACATGTTGGCGCCGATCGACTGACCGAACAGCGCGTTGGCCATGGCGGTGGCGTCGATGAAGTGGGCCTGGTCGCGACCCGCGTCGGCGACGATGGCGCGTTTAAGACGCTCGCTGGGCAGCGAAAAATCCGCATCGCGGGTGAATTCGCCCGGCAAAAACTCGTTGGTATTGATCACCATCCGCGTGACGCCGTGTTTGACGGCCGCCAGCACTTTGCGGGTGCCGGCAACCACAATATCGCCGCCGAGGACGAGATCGGCGCGGCCCGCCGAAACCCGGATAGCGTGAATGTCTTCCGGCTTCTCGGCGAAGCGGATGTGGCTGAACACCGCACCGCCCTTTTGCGCCAGACCCGCCATATCGAGGACCCCAACCCCCCTGCCCTCGAGATGAGCGGCCATACCCAGAATTCCGCCGATCGTGACGATGCCGGTGCCACCGACCCCCGTGACGATGATGTTGTAAGTCCGATCGATCGCCGGCGGCTTCGGTTCGGGTAATTGCGCCAGGCCTTGTTCGGCGGCGACACCCGTTCCCTTTTTGAGCATGGCGCCGTGAACGGTAACGAACGAGGGACAAAATCCTTTGACGCAGGAAAAATCCTTGTTGCAACTCGACTGATCAATGGTGCGTTTTCGTCCCCACTCGGTTTCGAGCGGTTGTACCGAAACGCAATTCGACTGCACGCCGCAATCGCCGCAGCCCTCGCATACGAGCTCGTTGATGATGACACGCTTGTCGGGATCGGGGAAAGTGTGCCGCTTGCGGCGGCGGCGCTTTTCCGCGGCGCAGGTTTGATCGTAGATCAGCACCGTAACGCCGGGAATTTCCGCGAGCTCTTTCTGACCCGCATTGAGCTCGTCGCGATGACGGATCGTGAGGCCGGCCGGCCACGCCGTATCGCGCGGATATTTATGCGGCTCGTCGGTCACCACCACGATGCGCTCGGCGCTTTCGGCGGCGACCTGGCGCGCGACCTGCGGGACCGTGAGGCCGCCGTCATTGGGCTGGCCTCCGGTCATCGCGACCGCGTCGTTGAACAGGATTTTGTAGGTGATATTCGTGTTCGAGGCGATTGCGGCGCGGATAGCCAGATAACCGGAATGATTGTACGTGCCGTCGCCGAGGTTCTGAAAGACATGCCTGCGTTCGGAGAACGGCGCCTCGCCGATCCAGTTGGCGCCCTCGCCGCCCATCTGCGTATAGCCTAAAGTCGAGCGGTCCATCCACTGCGCCATGTAGTGGCAGCCGATGCCCGCATAAGCGCGCATGCCCTCCGGCACGACGGTCGATGTGTTGTGCGGGCAACCTGAACAGAAATACGGGATGCGCTGGGCGACATCCGTCATTTCCGCGGCCATCCGCTGGAATTCCTTAAGCCGCGCCACGCGCGCGCCGATTTCGTCATTGCGATGATAGCGTAGAAGCCGCTCGCCGATGCAGATCGCGACCTCATTCGGATCGAGCGCGCCCTTGACCGGGAACAGCCAGTTGCCGGCTTCATCCCGCTTTCCGATACAGACCGGTTGATTGGCGGTGCCGTAGAGTTCCTCGCGAACCTGCACCTCGATGAGCGAGCGCTTTTCCTCGACCACAATGATGAGATCGAGCCCCTCGGCGAACTCCTTCAGCTCGCGCTGGCTGAGCGGCCAGACGCATGCCACTTTATAAAGCCGGATGCCGAGCTCGTTGCATTTGATTTCATCGATGCCGAGCTCGTCGAAGGCCTGCCGGACATCGAGATAACTCTTGCCGGTGGTGATGATACCGATCTTCGGATTTCGGCCGCCAGAAGTGATGGCGCGATTGAGCTTGTTCGCCCGCACGAAAGCGAGCATCGCATCGCGCTTATAGTCGTGCAAACGCGCTTCCTGCGCGAGAATCTGATCGTGCAGCCGGATATTGAGCCCGCCTTCGGGCATGCGGAAATCGTCGGGAATGACGATGTTGATGCGCTCCAGGCTCGCATCGATGGCCGCGGTCGACTCGATCGTCTCGTGCATCGTCTTGAGCGCCGTCCA
>DASPWC010000196.1:0-3181 GCA_035622055.1 Xanthobacteraceae bacterium
GGTGTTGCAATCTGCGATCACGCTAGGATGCGCGTCTGCGATGGGTGCGATGAGGTCCAGGCGGCGGCTGGTATAAGTTGTTGCGCACGCAGAACCCCCCAATTCCGCTGACGGTCGCCAAGCATTGCTGGAAGCTGACGAAGCCGCAATTCATCGCGCCTCCGAGTGCCCTTCCACTATATTGTGCGCACCAGGGGTAATTTTGCGCCCTCGCCGGAGTGCCGAGCAGCGATATCGCAGCGAGAATCGTAACAGCTGAAAGCAATGACTTCATCTTGGCCGCTCCTCTTCGAGATTCGGATTACACTTTCAAATCAGCCACTCCTGCGAGCATTGATCTCAGTCAACAACCAGCGCCCGGCGCCAGTTCCGCCTCTACTGGGGTACAATTCGAGTAAAGCCTTGGATTGTCGCTCGAATATTTCCGGTGGAACTCTCGGCGTTCGTCGTGAATCTGTCTTGCCGCCGCCACGGAATGCTTCTACCCTCTTCGACGGGGAGAGGGTGTGGTTCGCTGAGGAGGAATCATGGCTCTCCATGCCGAGTCTGCGGTACGGACGCGCTTGGCAAGTTACACAAAGAACAATTGCCCACAGTGTGGCGAGTGGTTGCTTGCCCCCGACTGGTCCGAGTATCGCAATGAACGCTGCGTGCGGCACATGTGGTCGTGCGACATTTGCAGCTATCAATTCGAGACGACGGTATTCTTCGCCGGACGCGAAGACTAAAAGCGCGCGAAGATTGATCAGTCGGCGGCGGCGTGCGGCGGATAGCCGTGGCGCACGCCGCGGTAATCCGTGACCGACGCGGCGTCCGCGCTGAGATAAGTTGGGCCGATCGGCGCTTTGCCGTGACCGCCAGGAATATCGAGCACATAGTGCGGCTGACACACGCCCGAATAGCGGCCGTGGAGCGCGCGCAAGATGGCTTGGCCTTCGCCGATCGAGGTGCGCAGATGCGCCGTCCCGGGCGCGAGGTCGGCGTGGTGCAAGTAATACGGTTTGATCCGGCACTCGACCAAAGCGCGCATCAAAGCCCCCAACGTCTCCACATCATCATTCACGCCGCGCAGCAGCACTGACTGCGACAACATCGGAATGCCCGCGTCGACGACGCGCGCGCAAGCGCTGCGCGCTTGCGCGGTGAGTTCGCGCGGGTGATTGGCGTGCAACACAACGAATGTCGCCTTGCCGTTGCGGAGCGCGCCAACCAGAGCATCCGAGATGCGCTCCGGCGCCGCAACCGGCATGCGGGTGTGAACGCGGATAACTTTAACATGATCGATTGCGGCAAGCCGCGCCATGACCTCCTTGAGCCGGCGCGGGGGCAGCAAGAGCGGATCGCCGCCAGTCAAAATGACTTCCCAGATTTGCGGGGTCCGCCCGATATAGCCGAGAGCAGCCGCGAGCTTGACGCGCGACAAGGCGCCCCGCCCTGGCCCGACCATTTCGCGGCGAAAGCAGAAACGGCAGTAGACCGCACAGGCATTGACCAATTTGAGGAGAGCGCGATCCGGATAGCGATGAACGAGGCCGTCAACGGGACTATGTGCTTGGTCGCCGATCGGGTCGGGCCGTTCTTGGGGCTGGACCTGAAGTTCCCGTTCGTCCGGAACGAACTGGCGTGCGATGGGATCGTCAGCGTCCGCAGCATCGATCAGATCGGCAAGGATGGGCGTAATCGCCACGGCGTAGTGCGCGGCGACATTTCGCAAACCGCCAAGGCGATCGCGGCCGATCAGTCCTGCCTCAATGAGATCGGAAGGTTGACGCAAGGATTTCATGGGTGCCGGCATAGCCGACCTCGCTTGTTAGAGCCGCCTGATATCTCTTCGCCGCCCTCGACGGCGTAGCGCCGATGGCATCGCCTTCTATTGCATCGGATCATCGAGCGGTGTCCAGAGCACCTGATCGATGCGCGAGGCGCCCGTCGCCAGCATGATCAGCCGGTCAAGACCCAGCGCTATGCCGCTCGCCGGCGGCATTCGCGCAAGCGCCGCGATGAAATCTTCGTCGACCGGATAGCGCTCGCCGTAGATGCGCTCTTTCTCGGCCATTTCGCGTTCAAGCCGCCAGCGCTGTTCGGCGGCATCGGTCAATTCGCCGAAGCCGTTGGCGAGTTCGACGCCGCAGACATAAAGCTCGAAACGTTCGGCGACGCGGCCATCGTGTACTGGCCGCGCCAAGGCCGAGAGCACTGACGGATATTCGTCGAGTATCGTGGCTCGGCCGACGCCGAGATTTGGCTCGATCCGCTCCACCAGCACGCGGCTAAAAATATCCGACCAGCGGTCGTCCGTGCCGATCCGAATGCCGGCTGCCTCCGCGGCGCGCGCCAGCCCGGCGCGATCCGCCTCGCCGTCGGGCAACGTCGCCAAGAGGGCGATGCCGGCAAAACGCGCAAAAGCCTGTGCGACGGTGAGCCGCTCAGGCTCGGCGAATGGATCGACGCACCGGCCGCGAAACGTCAATTGCGTGGCGCCCGCCGCGCGCGCCGCCGCGCGCATGATCGCCGCACAGTCGGCCATCAGCGCGCTATAAGGCTCGCCGGCGCGATACCATTCAACAAGCGTGAATTCCGGATGATGCAACGCGCCGCGCTCGCGATTGCGAAACACGCGCGCGAACTCCACGATGCGCCGTTCGCCGGCCGCGAGCAGTTTCTTGCAGGCGAACTCCGGAGACGTCCGTAGATAGAGCGGCGACGGCACGCCGTCCGTCGTCAACTGTGTCGTCGCAAAAGCATGCAGATGGGTTTCATTGCCCGGGGAAACGCGCAAGGTTCCGGTTTCAACCTCGACAAAATCATGGCTGGCGAACCAAGCCCGCAACGCGGCCACGATCCGGCCCCGCGCCAGCAGGATGGGGCGACGGTCGGCATGAACATCGGCAGCCCATACGGGCGAAAGAGACGGCGGGCGCGGCATAGTCTTGTCCGGGCAACGATGGAGAAATTGCTGGCGATAAGGTCCAGGATCAGTATGGTGCGGCCGGAATCCTAAAGCCATTTATGTTGAGGATGCCGTGAAAGTCATCGCCAGCTCGCTGCGGAAAGGCAATATCGTCGAAATCGACGGCAAACTCGGGGTCGTTGTGGCCGCCGAGAATATTCACCCCGGCAAGGGCACTCCCGTGACCCAGCTCGACGTCCGGCGGATTGCCGACGGCGTAAAGGTGTCGCT
>DASPWC010000197.1:0-3096 GCA_035622055.1 Xanthobacteraceae bacterium
GGCCTTTGCCAGCGTCGCATCGCCGACCGCCCCCGTCGGATTGAGGTCCTGTGTCATCCAGGCGAAGCCGGCCGGGCGGTAGGCGCCGAGCCATTTGAACTCTTGCGCCATGGCCACGGTTTCGGGAACAGCGCGATGCGCTTCGTCCATCCGCACCGTCTCCGGCATAGCCGCAAGCATCAACGATGTTTCTATGTCGCCGCCGTGAATGCCGTGCTTTTTCTCCTCGCTCGAGAAGACGCCGTCGGGATAGCCGAACCGGTGCCAGCCGACGGTGACCGCGAGCATGCCGAGGCGCGCGCGCAGATCGCGCGCCACCAATTCCATCGCCGCGACATTGCCGCCGTGGCTGGTGATGAGAACGAGCTTGCGTATTCCGGCTCGCGCCACGCCCTCGACGAGTTCGGTCCACGCCGCGATTGCAGTGGCGGCCGAGAGGGACAGCGTGCCGGGATAGGACAAATGCTCGACCGAGACGCCGACGCGCTGTAGCGGCAAGAATGTCACGGCAAGGTCCGGCGGCAGGATGTCCCGCACCCGCCGCAAATAGGCTTCGGCGATGAACGCGTCGACGCCAAGCGGCAAATGCGGCCCGTGCTGTTCGACGGCGGCGAGCGGCAGCACGGCGATCCAGCCCGCTGTCGAAGCGCCGGCAATGTCCCGCCAGGTCATGTCCATCCAATCGCGTTTCGGAAGCGTCATTCGTTCACTCATCACGGCGTCGGTCTGACTTTAGGTGGAGGATGCTCTATTGTTGCGTCCCCGGCGGAGAGGAGCAACCGATGGCGTCGGCAATTCTGCGTATTGGCCTGACCGGCCTTGCCCTTGCAAGCGCGGCAATCTCGGCCGCCGCCGCGCAGACGCCGGACAAGGTTGCATTCGGCACGAATTGGGTCGCCGAGGGCGAACACGGCGGATTTTACCAGGCGCTCGCCGACGGCACGTATCGGAAGTATGGTTTCGATGTCACGATCGTGCCCGGAGGACCGAACGTCAACAACCGTATCCTGCTCCCGGTCGGCAAGATCGATTTCTTTCTCAGCGCCAACACGCTGCAGGCCTTCGACGCCGTCGAGCAGAATGTGCCGACAGTCGAGGTGGCGGCTCTCTTTCAAAAAGACCCGCAAGTGCTGATCGCGCATCCCGGCCAGGGCATCGATAAATTCACCGACTTGAAGAAGCTTACCCTGTTCGTCTCGAAGGAGGGTATCGCCAGCTATTACCAGTGGCTAAAGGCCGATTACGGCTTTACCGACGCGCAGGTCAAACCTTACACGTTCAACCCGCAACCGTTCCTGGCCGACAAAAACAGCGCGATGCAGGGTTACGTTACGTCCGAGCCCTTCGCCATCGCGAACGCCGCGCACTTCACGCCCGAAGTGTTTTTGCTCGCCGATCAAGGATTCTCAGCTTATTCAACGCTGATTGAGACGCGCCGCGATCTGGTCGAAAAGAAGCCTGACCTCGTGCAGCGCTTCGTCGATGCATCGATCATTGGCTGGTACAACTACGTCTATGGCGACAACAGTGCGGCCAACAAACTGATCAAGCAGCAAAACTCCGAAATGACGGACGAGTTGCTCGCCTATACGGTGGCGGCGATGAAGAAATACGGCATCGTCGATTCCGGAGATGCCTTGAAGCTTGGCGTCGGCACCATGACGGACGCTCGCATGCAGGACTTCTTCGGCGAGATGGTGCGCGCCGGCGTGGTAAAATCGAGCCTCGACTACCGCAAAGGCTACACGCTGCAATTCGTCAACAAGAAGGTCGGACTCGATCTGCGGCCGAAGCAATAAATCTGGCGATGCCGCCCGCAACAACACCGCATCCCGTTTCCCCGCTGCTCGCGCTGCGCGGTGTGAGCAAAGTCTTTCCCAACGGTACGCTCGCGCTTTCGGGTTTCGATCTGAACGTGGGCGCTGGCGAATTCGTGTCGCTGCTCGGTCCGTCAGGCTGCGGCAAATCCACCGCGCTGCGGATCATCGCAGGCTTGAGCGAACCCAGCGAAGGCTTGGTGGAATGGCCGGCACAAGATTCGACGCAACGCGCGCACCAAGGAAAGCCTGCCGACGAAACAAGCCGGATCGGATTTGTATTCCAGGAGCCGACACTGATGCCCTGGAGCAATGTGTCCGGGAACGTGTCGCTGCCTTTGATGCTCAAGGACATGGCCGCGAACAAATCCGCGATGCGGGTCGCAGCCGCGATCGATCGGGTCGGGTTGACGGGATTCGCGCGCGCTTTTCCACGCGAATTGTCAGGCGGTATGCGCATGCGCGTCTCGATCGCGCGCGCGCTTGTGACGGAACCGCAGCTTCTCTTGATGGACGAGCCCTTCGCCGCCCTCGACGAGATCACCCGGTTCAAGCTCAACAAAGACCTGCTGCAAGTCTGGCAGGCGACCGGCACGACCGTCGTGTTCGTCACGCATTCGGTCTTCGAATCGGTTTGCCTGTCGAACCGCGTCGTGGTGATGACCGCCAGGCCCGGGCGCGTTTTCACCCAGCTTAAGATCGACGCGCCCTATCCGCGTGATCAGAACTTTCGCACTTCGGCGGAGTATGCGGCGTTCTGCCGCCGCGCTTCGGAGGCGCTGGCCCAGGCCATGACGAGAAACAAACCATGATGCCGCGCGCATCCAGCAGGGAGCGGCGCGAGCAGCTGCTGCGCATCGCGCTCCCCATCCTGGTCCTGGCGCTTGTGCTCGCACTTTGGGAGACGATCGTACGGATTGAAGACGTCCCACCCTACGTGCTGCCCAGCCCCGGCTTGATCTTTCACACACTGATCGCCGATTGGTCTTTGCTGTCACAATCCCTTCTTGTCACGCTCGCAACGACCGTCGAAGGCTTTCTCCTCGCGGCGATCGGAGGCGTCGGTTTGGCCGTATTGTTCAATCAATCGCGCCTGCTGGAATACTCGCTTTACCCTTACGCCGTCATCCTTCAGGTCACGCCGATCGTGGCCATCGCGCCACTCTTGCTTATCTACCTGCCGCAACCGCTCGCGGTGCTGGCCTGCGCTTGGATCGTCGCTTTTTTCCCGGTATTGGCGAACACCACGCTCGGCTTACATTCCGTCGACCGCAATCTG
>DASPWC010000198.1:0-2749 GCA_035622055.1 Xanthobacteraceae bacterium
CGAATTCACTGCCGATCGGATCGGCCATTTCGCGGCCAACCATCGTAATGGCGATGGGCACCGGATGGCCGGCGCGCAGGCTGCGCACGATAATGTCCAGCGACTCGGGAAATTGCGCGGCGAACCGCTTCTGGCGCCGCCTCCGCAACCACCTCAGCGCGAAGTAAGGCAGGGCCGTGCCGCAGAGAGAGCCGGCCACGACGGCTTCGAGGAAGTTGCCGCCGGCGAGCAGGATGGCGGCGAAAGCGACGACAGCGGCGATGCCGACAATGATGCACAGCCGGGTGAGGCCGAGCGTCAGACCGGATTGGAGGATCAACCGATTAAGCGCGATCAGGCCGAACCGATAGTCCCCGCTTGTGGTCAGGCCGCGTTCGCGCCGCAACTCGACCAGCACCGCTTCCCGATCGCTGCGTTCCTTCGACAGCATCAGTCTGCGATTGATCCGTTGGCGATACGACGCGGCGGAGAAGCAGGTCAGATAGACGGCCTCCGCGGCAAGCCCCGCCGAGATCGCGACGAACAGCCAGACCAGATAGATCGGATCGAAATCGAAATCGAACATGGACGGTCTTCACAATGGCTGCGTCGGGTCGAAATAGGATCCGGGCAGCTTGACGCCCAGCGCGATAAGCTCGGCGAGAAACCGCGGGCGCACGCCGGTCGCCTGGAAGTGACCCTCCACGCTGCCGTCCGGCGCGGTTCCGGTACGAACGAATTTGAAGATTTCCTGCATCTGGATGATGTCGCCTTCGAGACCGGTGATCTCCGCGATGCTCATCACCCGGCGTTTGCCGTCGGAAAGGCGCGACAGTTGCACGATCACCCTGATGGCCGCGGCTATCTGGCCGCGAATGCTGCCGATCGTCATCGGCAAGCCGGCCATGCCGATCATTTGCTCGAGACGCGAAATGGCGTCCCGCGGCGAATTGGCGTGGACGGTCGCCATCGAGCCTTCGTGACCGGTGTTCATCGCCTGCAGCATGTCGAATGCCTCCTCGCCGCGGCACTCGCCGAGGATTACGCGGTCGGGCCGCATGCGCAGCGCGTTCTTGACGAGGTCGCGCTGGCGAATCTCGCCTTTGCCTTCGATGCTCGGCGGACGGGTCTCCATGCGACCGACATGCGGCTGCTGCAATTGCAGCTCGGCGGCGTCCTCGATCGTCAAAAGGCGTTCCCTTTCCGAGATAAAGGCGGACAAAGCATTGAGCATCGTCGTCTTGCCCGATCCGGTTCCGCCGGAAATGATCAGGGTGATGCGCGCCTTCACGGCCGCGGCAAGGAGTTCGGCCATTTGTGGGCGCAACGCGCCGATATCGACGAGCTTGTTAAGATTGAAAGGTTTCTTTGAGAACTTGCGAATCGACATCAGCGGCCCGTCGATAGCGACCGGCCGGACCGCGACGTTCACGCGAGAGCCGTCCTGAAGGCGCGCGTCGCACATCGGATGGGATTCGTCGACGCGGCGTCCGACCGCCGACACGATCTTGTTGATGATGCGCAGGAGATGAGCTTCGTCCTTGAAGCGCACGCCGGTGGATTCCAGAATGCCTTGACGCTCGACATAGACGCATTCATGGCCGTTGATCAGGATGTCGTTGACGGTCGCGTCCTTGAGCAGCGGCTCGAGCGGACCGAGGCCCGTCATTTCGTCGAGGATTTCCGAGACGAAATCGTTGAGCTCTTCAGTGTTCAGCGCGAGCCGTTCGGCCAAGACATATTGCGATACGAGCTCCTGGATGTGACTGCGAATTTCATCCTCGGGCAGCTTCTCCAGCGCCGAAAGATTGATCTCCTCGATCAGCTTGCGATGCAGCCGAACTTTGGCGTCGAGAAGCTTGTCGCTCAGCAGCGGACTCGGCGGGGCGGCGGGTGGCGCGGCCTCCGGCGCTACTTCGGTCAGCGCCGCCGGTGAAATCCGATCGGGAGACCTCTCCTGCACTGCAGGAAGCGGTTCCGCGGCGGCAAAACGACGGGCTGAGAATCGACCGGCCATGGATGTTTCCGAAAACTCTAGGAGCGCGCCCAGGAGAGCTTGAATTTCTTGACCGCGCCCGCGTCCTGGTTCGCCGTTTTGCCGCTCGACTGCGGCAAGATGAGATTTTTCAGCTGCTGACCTATTTTGTTGCCGGGCCTGACTTCATCAAGCGGCACGCCGCGATCGATCGCTTCGCGGACGAGCGCGTAATCGTTGGCTATGCTGCCGACGAAAGCATCGCCGAGCGCCTGCGCGATGTCGGTTCGGCGCAAACCGGACGAGAACATCTTCTGTTCGAAACGGTTGATGATGACGTTCGGCTTTGGCCCGTCGTCGAGCCGCTCGCGGATCGCCTCCACGAGCTGTTTGGCATGGCGCAAACTGGGCACCGTGGTCTCACTGACGATGAACAGTTTGTTGGAGCCAAGCAGCACGCTGTCGGTCCAGGAGAACCAGGTGCGCGGCATGTCGAACACGACATAGTCGAAATGCGAGGACACCAGATCGAGAAGCCGCGTTACGACGTCGGGGTCGAATGAGCGCATTTCTGCGGGACGGTTCGGTGCGGCAATCACCGCAAGGCCAGATGAATGCTGCGTGAGCATGATTTCGAGCAATTGCCGGTCGAGCCGTTCCGGACGCGGCTCGATTTCGCCGAGATCGAGCCGCGGCTCGAGGTCGAGATAGTCGGCGCAGGCGCCGTGCTGGAAGTCGAGATCGACGAGGCAGGTCGCGGTCTTGCCGCGCGCGCCGCTGTTTAGCAGGATCATG
>DASPWC010000199.1:0-6338 GCA_035622055.1 Xanthobacteraceae bacterium
CGGGTCGCCTCGACAGGATGCGGCCGATCTGCACACTCAAGGCCGCTTGGGAGCGATCATGACGCCAAAAGCGCCACGCAAGGCCGCGACGGCGCCGTCAGCGATGACGGCGGCAGAAGCGGTCGTGGCTACCCTCATCGCGCACGGCCTTGACAGCATCTATGCGCTGCCGGGCTTGCAGAACGACCTTCTGTTCGATGCGCTATTCCGGTTTTCCGACCGGCTCCGCACGGTCCATACGCGCCATGAGCAGGGCGCAGCCTATATGGCGCTCGGCGCCGCGCTCGCGACCGGCAAGCCGCAGGCCTATGCGGTGGTGCCCGGCCCGGGCTTTCTTAATTCGGCGGCCGCGCTCCTGACCGCTTATTCCATGAACGCGCCAGTGCTGGCGCTGATCGGGCAAATTCCGCAAGCCGATATCGGCCGAAATCTCGGCCACCTGCACGAGATTCGCGATCAGGACGGCATTATCGAACGCCTCGTCGATCACTCGGCGCGCATCCGCAGGCCGCGCGAAGCCTCGCGGGCCACCGCCTCGGCGCTGCGGGCGATGCGTATGGGCCGGCCCGGACCGGCTGCGCTCGAATGCGCCATCGACGTCTGGGGTCAGTCGGCGCAAATCACCGTGCAGGGACCGTTGCCGACCGATGGGCCAAAAGTCGACTCCGCCGCGATCCGTCGCGCCGCAAAGCGGCTCGGCGCGGCGAAGCGTCCGATGATCATCTGCGGCGGCGGCGCACAGGATGCCGCCGAGGAAATCACCGCGCTCTCGGCGATGCTGCAGGCGCCGGTGCTTGGCTATCGCCGCGGCCGCGGCGTCCTCGACAGCCGCGATCCTTTGAGCGTGACGCTGCCGGTCGGCCGCGAATTGTGGGGTGAAGCCGACGTCGTTCTCGCCGTCGGCACCCGGCTTCTCATCCAGTTCCGGCAATGGGGAATCGATCGCGATCTCGCTGTGATTCGTGTCGACGCCCATCCGGAGGAGCACGATCGCCTGCACCGGCCGGCGGTCGCGCTAACCGGCGACGCCAGGCCGACCCTGCAGCGCCTCGTCGCCGAATTGCCCAGTCACAATGGGAGACGCGCGCCGCGCCGGGACGAAATGCAGGAGCGTCAGGCGCGCTGGCGGAAACGCTTGGAAAAGCTTGCGCCGCAGATCGCGTTCCTCGACGCGATCCGCGCCGAACTGCCAGAGGACGGCATTTTTGTCGACGAGGTCACGCAGGTCGGCTTTGCCGCGCGCCTGGTGTTTCCCGTCTACAAGCCGCGCACCTTCCTGTCGCCCGGTTACCAGGACCCTCTTGGCTGGGGTTTCGCCACCGCGCTCGGCGCGCAGCATGCCCGGTCCGACGTGCCGGTCGTCGTGATCACGGGCGACGGCGGCTTCATGTACACCGCCGGCGAACTCGCAACCGCCATGCTCCACCGCATTCCGCTGACCACGATCGTGTTCAACGACGGCGCCTTCGGCAACGTGCGGCGCATCCAGCAGGAATGCTACGGCGACCGGCTGATCGGCAGCGAGCTTGCCAATCCCGATTTCGTCGCCTTTGCCAAAAGCTTCGGCGCCGGGGCGGTGCGCGCCAGCACGCCAGAGGAATTGCGCCGCGCCTTGCGGCGCACGCTTGCGGATCGATCCGGCCCCAGCGTCATCGAAGTTCCCGTCGGCGCGATGCCGAGCCCGTGGGAGTTCATTTTCATGGACAAGATTCGCGGCAAATGAGCACTTTTCAATGACTTTCGGGTCTTGCTCCCGCATGGCCGCTGAACGACACTAGCCGACACCGATGAAAGCTGATTCCCTTCCCACCGTTACGCACCAGCCGATCACGGCGACATCCCAACTTGCCGACGTATGCCGGCGGATGGCGAAACATTCCTTCATTACGGTCGACACCGAGTTTCTCCGCGAAACCACCTACTATCCGCTGCTGTGCGTCGCGCAAATGGCCTCGACGGAAGAAGCCGTTGTCGTCGACGCGCTGGCGCCCGACATCAATCTCTCACCCTTCTACGCGCTGATGGCGGACCAGAAGGTCATGAAGGTCTTTCACGCTGCGCGGCAGGACATCGAAATTGTCTGGCATGAGGCCGAGCTCATTCCGCATCCGATCTTCGACACGCAAGTCGCGGCCATGGTGCTCGGCTATGGCGATTCGATTTCCTACGACCAGCTGGTGCAGCGCATTTCCGGCGACATGCTCGACAAATCGCACCGGTTCACCGACTGGACGCGGCGGCCGCTCTCGGACGCCCAATTGCGCTATGCGATTTCCGACGTGACGCATCTGCGGGATGTCTATCTCAAGCTCGTGGAGGATCTGCAGCAGCGTGGCCGGGCGGATTGGGTCGAGGATGAGATGCGGATTTTGACCTCGCCCGAGACCTATCGCATGGAGCCCGAGAACGCCTGGCAGCGTCTCAAGACGCGCGTTCGCAAGCCGAAGGAGCTTGCCGTCCTGATCGAAGTCGCCGCCTGGCGCGAGCGCGAGGCGCAGTCGCGCGACGTGCCGCGCTCGCGGGTGCTCAAGGATGAAGTCATTGCCGACATTGCCGTGCATGCGCCGACCAATCCCGACAAGCTAAGGAGCCTGCGCTCACTGCCGAAGGGTTTCGAGCGCTCCCGCTGGGGCGACGCGATCGTGGCCGCGGTGAACCGCGGGCTGGCGCGTGACCCGAAGACTCTGCCGCTGCCTGTGCGCGCGCAGCCGGCCGCCAACGGCGCGGCGGTGGTCGAATTGCTTAAGGTGCTGTTGCGGATGGTCTCGGAACGCCATCACGTCGCCGCCAAGGTGATCGCCACGGTGGACGATCTCGAGCGCATCGCAGCAGACGATGCCGCGGACGTTCCGGCGCTTACGGGCTGGCGGCGCGATTTGTTTGGCGAAAAAGCGATCGCGCTCAAGAACGGCAAGCTTGCGCTCGCGATCGAGAAAGGTCGCGTGGCGGCGGTCGAGCGGGAATAGTCGCCTCGTCGTTTAGAGAGGCGTGTTTTCACGAGGCATGTTCTTTTCAGAAAAAACGGCTTCTACCCCGGTCGATCGCCGGCGGCAGGCTTTTTCCGACGCCCTAGAAAGGCTCATTCTTAAAGACGGCGGTCGATACCAACAGCCGATTTCCGTTCGAAATATTTGACAGATTGAATCCGAGCGGGGCGAAGACGACCGGCCATTGATACATCACCTGGACGACGACGATGTCCCCCGGATCGCCTGGCGAATAGGTCCATTGGTTCGTCACTTGGCCTTTGGCGTTGAAAGTCAGCGTCGGCGCAGTCGTGCTCGCGGTCGAAAACGAATTGTAGCTCTGCACATTGATCATGAAATTGCCGCAGACGAAGAGTGCGAAAGTGTTCTTGCAGACATAATCCGCGAACTGGGTCTGAGTCATATTCGATTGCTGCGCCTGCCCGGTGAAGATGTAGCGGCTCGCTTGGATGGTCGTCTCATCGAGCACCCTACTTGCAAAGAACACGAGCACCGTTTGGAACAGCGCAATCAAAAGGGCCAGGAAAGGCGCCGCTACCAGCGCAAATTCGACGACCGTGGCGCCCTTATTGCACCTGATAAGCTTGCATTGGACTAAGCGCCCATAGCACCGCCTGACGACCGAGGCCGATTGTTGCACGAAAGCCGCCAGCATTGCCATGTCCTCCGACTAGCATAGACCCGCTGGCGCGCTCGACGACTTCAATATTCACAACGCGAAATGAACAGGCGACTACACGATCAGCGAATTAACTTTACGTCGTCGATTCAAATATACGACCAGCGCGTCGTTCTCGTCGCGAGCTAAGCAAACGACTATGGCTAATTCCAGCGGCACTTGAAATTAACGTTTCCAGGCCAGAGGCTTTTGAGCAGAACTCGATGCAAATTTAATGGATCGCGCGGCGCGTTTACCGTTACCATCCGCACCATCATTGAGCGGACGTCGACTCGCTATCGCGAGTGCAAACGGCGAAACGGAATGAGCCGGCCGGCGCCCTTCTAGCCAACGCAAGCCGGACGACCTTAGTCGCTCTGCACCGGATGGTTGAGCTGATCCATGATCTGATCGAGATTGAAGCTCTGCGGCTTCTGTCGCGGCGGAAAATCACTGAGCGTAGCAACGAACTCCGCCGCAATCGCTTGCGCTCCATAGGCCATATAGGCCTTATGCATCGTCCACGCGTAGTACTCGTTCGACGTGATCTGAGCCCGTTCGTACGGATCCATGCGGAGATTGAAGAATAGTGGTAACCGCCGTGCAGTGAAGGGTTCGCCCCAGATGTCGAGCGTGCCCGGCGTCTTCTGCTCGAAGAAGACGAGCTTCCAGTTGTCGAAGCGTATTGCGACAAGCTGAGCGTCGTCGTTGAAATAGATAAATCCTTTGCGCTCGGAGTGATCTTGCTGACCGGTCAAATAGGCGAGCTGGTTGTAGCCATCGAGGTGCACCCGATAGGTGCGGTCGCCGATCTTCCAGCCTTGCAGCAACCGGTCCTTCACCCCGCTGTCGCCGGCGGTCGCTAGCAGCGTCGGGAACCAGTCATGGCTGCCAAAGATGTCGTTCGCAACGGTCCCTGGCTTGATGTGGCCGGGCCAGCGGACCATCGCCGGCACGCGGAACGCACCTTCCCAGTTGGTGTCCTTCTCGCTGCGGAACGGCGTCATGGCCGCATCCGGCCATGAATTCATGTGCGGGCCGCTGTCGGTCGTGTAGAGGACGATGGTGTCGTTGGCGATATTGAGGTCGTCCAGCGTCTTAAGCAGTTTGCCAACATCGCCGTCGTGCTCGATCATGCCGTCGGCATATTCGTTGGCCGGCATCCCACTCTGGCCGCGCATTGAGGCGCGCACATGCGTGTAGAGATGCATGCGCGTCGTGTTCATCCAGACGAAGAACGGCTTGTTGGCCTGCGCCTGTCGCTTGATGAAGTCGATGGCGGCATCGGTGGTCTCGTCGTCGATCGTTTCCATCCGCTTTTTGTTTAGCGGCCCGGTGTCTTCGATGGTCTGTTTGCCCACCCTGCCGAAGCGCGGATCGACCGTCGGATCGTCGATAGTGGTGGCCTTGCTTCTGATAACGCCGCGCGGGCCGAACTTGGCCTTGAACGCCGGGTCTTTTGGATAGTCGGGATCTTCGGGCTCTTCTTCGGCATTAAGGTGATAGAGGTTGCCGAAGAACTCGTCGAAGCCGTGCACCGTGGGCAGATATTCATTGCGGTCGCCGAGATGGTTCTTGCCAAATTGCCCGGTGGCATAGCCGAGCGGCTTAAGGGCCTCGGCGATCGTGATATCTTCGAGTTGCAAGCCGACCGTGGCGCCGGGTATGCCGACCTTGGATAGACCGGTGCGGATGACCGACTGCCCAGTGATGAACGATGAGCGCCCCGCCGTGCAGCTTTGCTCGGCGTAATAGTCGGTGAACATCAGCCCTTCCTTGGCGATGCGGTCGATGTTCGGCGTGCGATAACCCATCAGGCCGAACGTATAGGCGCTGATGTTAGATTGGCCGATATCGTCGCCGAAGATGACGAGGATGTTCGGCTTCTTGCCGGACGGCGCGGCTGGCTGCTGCGCCTGCGCGACCTGAACTGGATGACTCGTTGCGATTGCGGATGCCGCGGCGAGCGTTGTACCGCCAAGCAACATGTTGCGGCGATTGAGCGCGGCTTGTTTTAGTTTCGAATTATCGCCGCTGTCTCGATTGGACATTTCTCCCTCCCTCATTTGAGACCTGGCGAAAGCCAGTTAGCCCGTGCAAAGCTCGTAAAGATGCGAGCCGCTGCTACGGTTTTTCCATGCAATTTCGGTGTGCGGGTTTGGACCTGCTCCGCGGCTAGGGGCGGCCGCGCAAACTACGCGGAGTGCAGCAGAAAGGCCGGCTGAGCGATTCGAGCCGATGCAAAACGCAACACGACTACCCTGCATGGACATGCGCCCTAGACGGCGTGCCGCGGCGCCCGCCGCGCCAAGCGACACTCGTATGTTAGTCGTACGTCGCCGCGGACGAGTTCACTCAAATGTCCAAGGAGTTACTGCAAAAATGCAGCCCAGCGCCTCGGTTTCATCACAATTTCGACCGTTGCCCGCCTAGAAGTTTCTTTGATCGGCTCAGAAACACTACACGCGAGGACAACCGATGATAAGCCGCGCCGGCGTTTTGTGCCTAAAATCTCATTAGGCACGCGATCTAACGAAGCCAATAACTCAAAGCTTTGATTCGACTGTGATCCCTAAGTCACGCCAGTTCTAAAATCGTATTATGGCAACGGAACTTGAGAGGAATTGCGCTGCCATACCGATCGCACTCCGCTAAGCTGGCTACGCGACGATTTGCGCGAGCAGAAGAGACAA
>DASPWC010000200.1:0-3473 GCA_035622055.1 Xanthobacteraceae bacterium
GCCCTCCGGGGTGTCGCAATCGAGACGCCGACCGTAGAGAATGGCCTGCCGCGCGATCCGGTCCCCCGTGAAGCGCCACAGCCGCAGATTGGCCGCACCTGGGATAATCCCTTCCTTGCGGGCGGGCAGCGTCATGTAGGCGTCGCTTGCCGCGAGCACATAGTCCAGCGCCAGCAGCAGCTGGCAGCCGCCCCCGATCGCGAAACCCTCCACCACGCCGATCCACGGCTTTTCGGCTGTGCCGCCGGCCAACTCATCGGGTCCGACTTCGAACGCCGCGACTCCGCGGAAGAGCTTATTGACCACGCCCATATCGCGCTTGATGTACCAAATATACGGAATCTTGCCGTGATAAAGGTGGGTTAGATTGATGCCCGCGGAGAACAATCGCCGCCCGCGATATTTCGGATGCTCGACAACGCCGCCGCGCAGAATGGCGATGTCCGTTGCCGGATCGAGTGTGGCGACATCGACGGCAATTTCGAAACCGTCGAGCGTCGTTTCGTCTTCGGCATTGAGAAAACGCGGATTGCGCATCGTCACAAGCGCCGCGCGGCCGCGCCGCTCCAGCGTCGCGCCTGCGAATTCCAATCTTTCGCGCTGGCCGAAACGGCGGTTATGTTCCGCCGCCTCCGCATGCGGCAACAACATGGCGTGGCACAAATGCATGCCGCAGGCCGCATTACCGAGCACGCGCCACAAAAACAGCCCCTGATCGATTTCAAAGCCATCTTTATATTGTTGCTGCAACGCTTTCTCGCGATCGAGCTGCTTACCGTCCGGCACCAGGCCCGGGACGGCCGCTGCTGCATCGCGAACTAACTCCTCGACACGCTTGAACTTAGAAAAGTCATGGGTCAGGCGGCGATAAAGCGTCTCTACATGACGTTCGAGGAATTTCAGGCGGGACGTTCGCTCTCGTTCCAGGATCGCAGCCGCTGCGGCGCCTTGAGCGTCCGATCGTGCCTGTTTCGGCGGCAGCAAAGCCAACAGGTCGGCGCCGATCCGCCATTGCCGTGAAGCTTGGTCTACATCTCGCTGATAATCGCCCGCTGGCGAACGCTGCTGCTCAAACCATGTCGTCACGGCGTCGCGCGGCAGGCCCGCGCGCGCCAGCACAGCCGAGGTCTCGCTTCGAGAATTTTGCTCCAGGAGCGCCATCGACTCCCCCGATTCAAACTCGCGGCCGCTTGTCGATGACCCTTTTGGCCTTGCCTTGCGAGCGTTCGATGGTGCCCGGCGGGACCGGGTGCACCATCGTGGTTACGCCGACGCGCGATTTTATGAGATGAACTGCGCGGTTCGCCAACGCCATCGCGGCATCCGGCCCGAGCCGAGTTCTCGTCTCGACAATTACTTCAAGCTCGTCGAGACGATCGGGGCGTGTGACCTCCAAAATATAGTGGGGCGCGAGCGCCTCTTCTCCGGCCAGTGCGGCTTCGATTTGCGACGGAAATACATTGACACCCCGAATGATGAGCATGTCGTCGCTTCGTCCCTTGACGAGTTCCATGCGCCGCATGGCGCGGCCGTTGCCCGGCAACAATCGGGTAAGATCGCGGGTGCGATAACGAATGACCGGCATGGCTTCCTTGGTAAGCGCGGTAAGGACGAGTTCGCCTTCTTGGCCGTCGGGCAGGATCTCGGCCGTTTCGGGATCGATAATCTCGGGAATGAAATGATCCTCCCAGATCGTCAATCCGTCCTTGTCGGGAGCGTATTCCTGCGCCACGCCTGGCCCAATCACTTCCGACAATCCATAAACGTTTAGCGCGTCGAGATTGAAGCGGCGCTCGATTTCGGCGCGCATGGGTTCGGTCCAAGGCTCGGCCCCGCACAGCGCAATGCGCAATGATGACTGGCGGGCGTCGAGGCCCCGGCGATCGAACTCGTCCGCTATGGCGAGCAGATAAGACGGCGTGACAGCGATAATGTCGGGCTTGAAATCCGTGATCAGCTGCACCTGCCGCTCGGTAAATCCGCCGCCAACCGGAATGACGGCGCAGCCAAGCTGTTCCGCGCCGTAGTGAAAGCCGAGACCGCCGGTGAAAAGACCGTAGCCATAGGCGACGTGCATTTTGTCGCCTCGGCGGCCCCCAGCGGCACGGATCGAGCGCGCCATCAACGCCGACCAAAGATCGATATCGCTCCGCGTATAGCCGACCACTGTCGGCTTTCCCGTCGTGCCGCTCGATGCATGAATGCGAACAATATCGCTCATCGGCACGGCAAACATATTGAACGGATAGTTTTGACGGAGGTCTTCTTTAGTGGTGAACGGCAGCCGCGCAAGATCGTGCAGATTCGCGATATCGCCGGGGCTGACGCTGGCTGCCGCGAATTTTCTGCGGTAATGCGGCACCTGAGCCGCCTGCGCGACCGCCTGTTTGAGCCGTGTCAATTGCAGAGCGCGCAGTTCATCCACGCTCGCTTTTTCGATCGCATCGGACCACTCGAACGGCGACGTGCGTAGGGCTTTGTCAGACATCGCCTTTCCTCCCCTCGCCGTACTCTACGGCCTGCCGAAAGTGCCCGCAATTCCGTCAACTTGATCGGGCATGCGGCGTAGCCTATGGCAAGTGCAGGTGCGTAGGCGGGTCCCGCAATGAGCGAAGCGGCATCGGTGATCGTCGGAGGCGGTTTGGCCGGTTCCGCTTTTGCGATCGAACTGGCACGTCATGGCCGGCGCACCATCGTGCTGGAAAAAACCACTGGTCCGCATCACAAGGTATGCGGTGAGTTTCTCAGTGCGGAAGCTCAGGATTTACTCGCGCAGTTGGGGATCGACGTCTGGGAGATGGGCGCAGCCCCAGCCACCCATCTCAGCCTAGAATTTGGCAGATACCGTGCAAAATTCCGGTTGCCTTTCCGCGGCGCAGGTCTATCGCGATTTCGGTTGGATCAGCTTCTCCTCGACGCCGCCGCGCGATGCGGCGCCGACGTCGTTCGCAGCACAACCGTCACCAAACTGGAATACAATAACAGGTCGGCAGTTGTGCACACGGCTGGCGAGCGATTTGCCGCGAGCCACGTTGCGCTCGCGAGCGGCAAACATAATCTGCGCGGGCTACCGAGGCCGCAGGCGCCCACGGTCGCTTTCAAAATGCAACTGCAACCCGGTAGGGCTGCCACCGCCTTGCTGGAAAACCTTGTCCATCTCTCGATGTTTGCTGGCGGCTATGCCGGCGTTTGCCTCGTAGAAGGCGGTATCGCGACGATTTGCTGGGTTATCGAACGCGACCGAATGCTCGACAGCGCATCGGCCGGCTGGCCGAGGCACACAAATTTTCTCTCCGAAAGGTCTTCATTCTTCGGGGCGCTCCTAAGTGACGCGACGCCGCTCTGGGATAAGCCCGTTGCTATCGCAGCCATTCCCTACGGTTATCTGCGCGAAGCCGTAGTTTCGGACGTTGTCTATCCCATGGGCGATCAGCTCGTGGTTATTCCTTCTTATACCGGCGGGGGTACTTCGC
>DASPWC010000201.1:0-7806 GCA_035622055.1 Xanthobacteraceae bacterium
AGGTGAACAATCTTTGGCGCGATGACATCGAGCGGCAAAACCGCGGAACACAGCCCTGCTTCCGCGACTGAACGGGGCATGCCCCAAACCACGCTTGTTTCCTCGTCCTGCGCGATCACGCTGCCGCCCGCCGCGACGATATCTTCGGCGCCGAGTGCACCGTCGGCGCCCATCCCGGTGAGAATAATCGCGAGACTGCCGGCACCCCAGACCGCGGCCGCTGACGCAAACAGTGCATCCACCGCCGGCCTGCAGAAATTGATCGGCGGGTCGTCCCCGAGTGCGATTTTGACGCCGTCGCAATCGTTCACGACACGCATGTGGCGTCCGCCGGGCGCAACGTAAATCTCCCCCGCCCGAACCGGCTCGCCATCGTCGGCCTCATGTGCGCGGCGGCCACTGACGCGCGATAGATGTTCCGCCAATACAACGGTGAACGTTGGCGGCATATGCTGCGCAATCAGAAGCGGCGCGCAATCGATCGCCGGGGCAAGCTTCTCAACGATTGCCATGAGCGCCTGGGGACCTCCCGTCGAGGCGCCGACCAGCAGGGCGCGAGGCGCGATGTTCGTGAACCGACGCAAGCGCGCGGGCGCCCCGGTCTCATCGGCAACAGAACTCCTCCTTCCACGCGCTGAATAGGATTCCGGTGGCGGCGTGATCGCCGTACCAGGCGCGCCGACCGCCGCGTGTCGGCGTCTCGATTGGCGATTGTGACCGAGGATCCGGATTTTTTCGATCAGTTCGCGGCGAAATGAGAGCGAGGTAGATACCTCCCGCGCGCTGTCGGGTTTGGGAATGTAGTCGGCTGCCCCCAACGATAACGCGCGCAAACTTATCTCCGCGCTACGGCGCGTTAGCGTCGATACCATGATTACCACGAGGCCACGCCTCTTTTGCAGAAGCGACCGCAATGTCGAAATGCCGTCCAAATCCGGCATGTCGATATCGAGCACGACCACATCGGCGGTGTTACGCTCGATAAAAGTCAGCGCTTTACGGCCGCTGCAAAGAGAGGCGACGATCCGCATGTCGGATTCGGCGCTGATCCAGCGAGTCATGAGACTGCGCACGACAACAGCGTCATCCACGATAACTACACGGAGTGTCTTTCCGGTTAGTGGCGCAGAACTTGCGGCTGCGACTACGGTACTCATGCTACACAACTTTCGTAACCCGAACTGTTATCGATGCGAGTGCCGTACTCGATCAAACTAAGCCGACTTCCTGAAATTTCGCTTCGACGATTTCCTTGTCGAAGGGTTTCATGATGTATTCGTTGGCCCCGGCGTGAAGCGCCCGCGCGATATGGGCCACGTCGTTCTCTGTGGTGCAAAAAACGACCTTCGGCCTGTCGCCCCCGGGGAGCCGGCGGAGCAAACGAAGGAAATCATAGCCGTCCATTTTCGGCATGTTCCAATCGAGCAAGATCGCGTCCGGCAGTCCGCGCCGGCACGTTTCGATCGCTTCCTCGCCGTTCTCGGCTTCTTGGATTTGAAATTCGAGCCCCTCTAGAATCCGGCGCGCCACCTTTCGTATGACGCTGGAATCATCAACGACTAAGCATGTTTTCATTGGTTCCTCGCTCTACCCAGGCAGACCACGCTCTGGTTTTGTTTCTCAGGCGTCCCTGCTCGACGTGACCTCGCCCGGCGCTCGTTCTCGGGCGGCCAGTATTCGATCGACGTCGAGCACAATGAGAAGTTCGCGGTCCAGCCGAAACACCCCGGCGGATACGCGAGAAAGCGCGTGGTCGAGATTGATCGGATTCGACTCGCGCTCGCTTTCGGGCAACTTAAGCACTTCGCTGACTTCATCCACCAAAAGACCGAACGATTCCGATCGGTGTTCGATACCAATGGCCATCGCGGTCGCGGAATTCGCCCGCGAGGCCAAGTTGAGTCGAGTGGCGAGGTCGATTGCGGTCACGATACGCCCACGCAGGTTAAGAACGCCGGCAATCTCGGGATCGGCCAACGGCACGGGCGTGATCTTTGTCGGCTTGAACACATCCTGCACCCGTTCGATTGGCAAACCGAAAGATTGCCCACTACAGTTGAACGTCACGTAATCTGTCGTGTCGGCGATATCATTCATGGTGTGTCAAGCTGCACGGCCGATACCGGCGCTGTTCTCCTTGATTGCGGCGATCAAACTGCTTCGATCGAATTTCGCCACGAAGCGGTGCAAGCCGACGGTCCGTCCGCGCTCGATCGTGTCGGGCGATATCATGGCGGCAAGCCCGATTACGGGAACGGCCGCGGCGCTCGGGACTCGCTTGATCGCCCATGTCAGCGCGAATCCGTCCATGTCGGGCATTTCGAGATCGGTCACCACGAGATCGAATTGCGAATCGGATTTCAGCGCCGCCAGGGCTTCCGCCGCCGATCCCACTGCGACGACCTGATAGCCGGAGGCCTTGATCAACGGTGTCAGCATGTCGCGAAAGAAGGCCGAGTCGTCGACCAGAAGAATTGTTCGGGTCCCTCGAGCCGACGGCGACGCCGACAAGTCCCGGCGGCGAAACCAGCCCTCGAACGCTTCAGGCAGAAAATGGCCAACATCGATGATTTCGGTCGTGATGCCGTTGATGACCGCGTAGCCAAGTACGTCAGGCCGATCGCCCGTTACCTCGATGTCGAGCTTGTGTTCAACGATGTCGACAATCTCATCCACTACAAGCCCCATCGAACGACCGTGGTCCGAGAACACCAAGATTGGTTGCTTGCCGTGCGTTTTGACGCCGTTCCCGGTTTCGAAATGAAGGAGAGGCATGAGTTGGTCGCGGTATTGCACAAGATGACGTCCGTCCGAGATCTCGATTCGGCGGCAATCGATCTCCTCAAGTCTCGTCACGAGCGATAGCGGAACCGCTTTTTGCCGATGCGAGCCGGCGCGAAATATCAGCAAGGAAACGGAATCTTCGCGAAAATTCTCTTCAGGCGATCGAGAATCGAACACCACAGCGCTCTCCGACTGCGCGGCGCGCCCGAGAGCCTGGGCCACTCCGTTCGGATCAAGTATCAGGATGACCGAGCCGTCGCCGAGAATTGTTGTGCCGGAGAATATTCCGATGTGCCGCAGTCTGGAGGACATCGGCTTGATGACGATTTCTTCGGTATGGAATACGTTGTCGACGATCGCGCCGAAGACCTGATTGCCGACCTGAGTGATAACCACGAAACCGTCTTCGTTGGCGCCGTCCCCGAGCCGCAGAACTTCCTTGAGATGGACGAGCGGTACAAGCTTATTGCGAAGCCTTAGTATCGGAGCATCCTTGAGCCGCTCGATGCGATGGGCGGCGCCGCCGCCGACGCGGACGAGCTCGAGGATAGCAAGCTGCGGAATTGCAAACCTTCCTTCACCCACCGCGACGATCAGGGCCGGAACGATTGCTAGAGTGAGCGGAATCCGGATCGTAAAGACTGTTCCACTTCCCGGCACGGATTTCAGATCAACCGTGCCGCCGATTTGCTCGATGTTACTGCGCACGACGTCCATGCCGACGCCACGGCCGGAAACGCTTGTCACTCTCGCGGCGGTGGAAAAGCCAGGCGAGAAAATCAAATTGTTGATTTCGGCTTGCGGTTTCGCGGCTAATTCAGCTTCGCTGGCGAGGCCCATCTCGACGGCTTTGGCATTGATCCCGGCTGTATCGAGGCCGCGCCCATCGTCGGCGACCTCGATGATCACGTAGCCCCCTTGATGGCAGGCGCTCAGCCGTATAGTGCCCCTGCGAGACTTGCCTGCGGCGCTCCGTTCGATCGGGCTTTCGATACCGTGGTCGGCGCAATTGCGAACAAGATGCGTGAGCGGATCCTTGACCAGATCAAGGACTTGGCGATCCAGTTCGGTATCGGCTCCATGCATTTCGAGCCCGATATCCTTGCCGAGTTCGGTCGAAAGATCGCGCACGACGCGAGGCAGCTTCTGCCACGCATAGCCAATCGGCTGCATGCGCGTTTTCATGACTCCTTCTTGGAGCTGAACGGTGACATTCGACAGTCTCTGCAACGGCACATTGAATTCGGAATCGCCCTGCTGGCGCACGATTTCGAGAAGTTGATTACGCGACAGCACCAACTCGGAAACCGTCGTCATCAGTTGATCGAGCGTATCGACGCTGACGCGGATCGAATGGCTCAACGGCTTTTTGGTTTCGTCGCCCGGCTTGTCGATGCGCGCCTGTTCTGCTGCTTCGGGTGACGCGACGGAGCCACGATCGGCCGATCCTTGATGCCTTTGCCCGGCTGTCGCGGTAAGCCGCCTGATGACATCGGCGTCGTCACCGGCCGGTTCCCGCCCAAACCTATCGAGCTCATCGAGGATCGTTTTGACGCGATCGATGGTCGTCAAAATGAGCGTCACAGCTTCGCCCGTGACCGGCATACCATCCCGAAATTTGCCCATCAGCGTTTCAGCCGCGTGGGTCAGGGCCTCAAGACGAGGCAGTTCGAGAAATCCGCAGGTGCCTTTGATCGTGTGGACCAAACGGAAAATATTACCGAGGATGTGCGCATCGTTCGGTTCGTGCTCTAGACGGACGAGCTGTTCATCGACGCGATCGAGGTTTTCGCCGGTCTCGGTCAAGAAATCACGCAACAGCTCGTCCATTTGGGGCGCCTCGTCGCCACAGACCACGCTTCTTCGCACACGCTTCGCGTGTCTTCGCTGCTGAAGCACGCAAGGCGCGCACTCCCGTTCAGGCGCAAAGTGCGCCTGAAGCGATAAGGCAGTCTGTTGCCAAAGCGTTTAATTTCAGTTGAGCGGGACGGCGCCGGCGCCGGCGTGCTGAAAGCGCCCCGGGTCCCCTCAACAGGCGACTATGGCCACTACGTCACCATCGAGGGTGGCGGAGAGCACAAGTCCGCAGTCGCGCGCCAAAATGCCCGTGTAGAACGGTTGGATGGCGTGCGCATCGACAGTTTGAGCCGGGCTGCCAGCAAGGAGAGCGGTTGTGGCCGGCGCCAGCCGGGCATTTGACCCCGTGGCGGTCACCCGATAGCCCGCGTCGGCAGCCTCGGCAGTCAGCGTTCCGCCGCGGGGGATAGTTCCGCCGGCGACCATCAACATGTTGAGCAGAAGCTTTGCCCGGTTTTTCGGCACCAGTTCACGCGGTAGCTTCCACATAAGCGTGGTCTTGCCGTCTTCGAGGAAGCCGCGCGCGGCCTTTTCCGCGTCACCAAGCTCGATCTGGGCCCCCGCCGATCCCGCCGCGCCGAAGGCGAGCCGGCAAAATTGCAGCTTAGCGGACGCCTGACTGGCGCTCTTCTTGATCAATTCGAGGGCGAATGTCTTCGTCTCCTCGTCTTTGTCCTCTTCCATCACCTCGAGGCCGTTGACGATGGCGCCAACCGGGCTGATCAGGTCGTGGCAAACGCGCGAACAGAGGAGCGCGGCAAGATCGAGGGCGCCTATTGAGATGGGAGCGGGGATTGGGGCGGACATGAGCGCCTCCGCTGGAATTGGGTGAGCCGTCCGTGTCACAGCCCGTGTGATTCGGCAATCATGCGATTCGGCAATCGTGCCCTGGAAGTTCGCCCATGTTAAACCGCAGCGCGATTTGCCATCGTAACGCTACTTCAGCGTCACGCGAGCCAAGAAAGCGCCCCTGTGCCCGTCTTCGACATTGCCGCATGCATGGCGATCATGGACAATCTCACCGCGATTGCCGCGCGCGCGGCTATCGCCATTCGGCAATCGGGCCCACGTTCTGTCCGTCGGAAGGCCGACGGCTCGCTGGTGACGAGGGCGGACGAAGCCTCCGAAGCGGTAATCTGCCAGGGTCTCAAAGACCTTGCGCCGGACGTGTCGATCGTGTCGGAAGAGCAAGCGGCGCGAAAGGCACGTGCGGCAAGCGATCGAAGCGGCAGTTATTTCCTGGTCGATCCGCTCGACGGGACGCGCGAATTCATCGCGGGGCGCGATGAATTCACTGTCAATATCGCACTCCTCAGTGGCGGCACACCGATCGTCGGCATCGTTGCCGCGCCGGCGCTCGAATTATGCTGGCGCGGAATAGTCGGTCAGAGCGCCGACCGGGTTGCACTAGCGGGCAATGCTTCACCGACGGCGATCCATACCAGGCCGCGCCCGCCCAAGCCGGTCGTCATGATCAGTCGATCCCATCTCGACCCGAATACCAGAGCCTATCTGGAGACGCTCCCGTCAAGCGTGACCGAGGCCCGCGGCTCTTCGATAAAGTTTTGCCGTATTGCCGAAGGCGGGGCCGATCTCTATCCGCGTCTCGCACCCACCCATGATTGGGACGTAGCGGCGGGTCATGCGATTGTTGCAGCGGCAGGGGGAGCCGTAACGGCCGCTGATCGCTCGCCGGTGGTTTACGGCACCCGCGATTTACTGATCCCGCTGTTTATCGCTACGGGTGACCCAAGCAGACCATAAGCTGCTCTAGAGTGAGCCATTCTCAGTTGTCCTTACGCGATGCGCGCTACGACGCGCTGACGAGGGATTCGAACGCGCCCTTTCAACTTGGCAGAAGCCATGCATTGCTTTCGTTTTCGCCCCACTGCGGTCATAGTGACGGCAAAGGCTGCAATGATTCGCGGTGTGACCGCCTTCGGTTAATCCAATCGCTCAAGCAAGGGTTTAGCGGAGGGAGCCTGCCCATGACTATCACCGTTCGTGTAGCCGCTCTGGCGATCCTCTCGACAATGCTTGGCGCCGTTTTCGAAAAACCGGTCGCGGCCCAGACAATGCCGCCCCAGCCGCCGCCTACTGAAGTCGCGCCCGCTCCGCCGCCGCAGCCGCCCGCGACGAACGAGTTCTCGTCGAATGAATTGATCGACGCCGGCCACCGGTTTTTCGGCGGCGTCTCTCGCGGCTTGGCCATGATCGTTGAAAAGGCGGTCAGCCAGTGGGGACTGCCGAACGGCTATGTCCTCGGCGAGGAAGCGAGCGGCGCCTTTGTTGGCGGCCTTCGCTACGGCGACGGCACCCTCTATACGAAGAATGCCGGCGACTTACGGGTATTCTGGCAAGGGCCCAGCATCGGCTTCGACGCCGGCGCCGATGGCGCACGCACCATGATGCTGGTCTACAACCTGCCGCGCACGGATGCGATCTTCGAGCGCTTCGGCGGAATCAACGGTTCTGCCTATTTCATCGGCGGGTTCGGCATGACGGCCTTGATCGCCAACAATATTACCGTCGTTCCCATCCGCTCTGGCGTTGGTCTGCGACTGGGCGCCAATCTTGGATATCTCAAATTCACCGACCATCCGACGTGGAATCCTTTTTAACTCTCCGGCTGCAGAAATTTCCGCGGGGCTCGTCGAAACGATGGCGTTGCGGGCGAAGTCGGTTTAGGTTGGCGGCTCCTGAATCTGGTGCGGCCCGCATCTGCATGGCTTGGCTTTGCCACGGTGGAGCGGTTTGGGGCGTGGCGTCATGATCGAGTCGGTCATGTATTTCGGGATCGGGTTCTTGGCGGCGGCCTTGCTCGGTCTGCTGTTCGTTCCGCTTGTACATAATCGCGCCGTGCGACTGACCATGAAGCGGCTCGAGGCCGCAACTCCGCTCTCGATCGCCGAAATCCGAGCCGACAAAGATCAGCTTCGCGCCGAATTCGCCATATCTACCCGACGCCTTGAAATGAGCGTCGAGAAAATGAAAGCGAAAACGACGACGCAGCTTGCCGAACTTGGCAAGAAGACCGACGCCATCAATCAACTCAAGAAGGAATTGGGCGAGAAAACCGCGACGATTTTCGCGCTTGAGGCGCGCGACAAGACGCTGCGCGATCAACTGCGCGCCACTGAAGAGGAGTTCCAGATCAAGTCGAGC
>DASPWC010000202.1:0-8361 GCA_035622055.1 Xanthobacteraceae bacterium
CGGCATGTACCGGCCGCCATTGGCTTCGGCCTCCCGCTTGAGCTCGCCGTTGAGAGTTTCCGCACGCGACAGCATTTCGAGCGCCGCGTCGCACGCATTGACTTCCTGCTCGCCATCGTCAACCGGGGCGTTCCAGAACGCCATGATGGCATCACCGATATATTTATCGATCGTGCCCTTGCGCTCGATGATAGCGTTTGTCAGCGGCGTCAAGAATCGATTCATTAGCCGCGTAAGGCCTTGGGGATCGTCCTTGTAATGTTCGGAGATACTGGTGAATCCGCGAACGTCGCTGAACAGAATCGTCATCCGACGTTCCTCGCCGCCGAGGACGAGCTTCTCGGGCGATCGGGCAAGCTGTTCCACCATGTGGGGCGACAAGTAGTAGCCGAAGGCCGAACGAATCTGCCGGCGCTGTTTCTGTTCGCGGAAATAGTTCACGAACGTCAAAACCAGATAAATCAGCCAGCACGAGATCAGCGGATAGGTGAAATCGATGAGTAGGTTGTGCTCCACGAACAGGTAGAGCGATAGGCCGATCAATCCGGCGATCAATAGGCCCCCGATTGCGGCGACGACAGTGGCAGGGAGCATCGGCGCGGCGACAATGATGGCTAATCCGAGCAGGACCGCCATGATAAGTTCGGCGCCAATGGCATAACTCGGATGAACGAGAATCGATTTGCTCAGCACGCTTTCAAGGATCTGCGCATGGACTTCGACACCCGCAATCGCCGCATCGACCGGCGTGGTCTTCAGATCGAGCAACCCGATCGCCGACGTACCGATCAGGACGAGCCTGCCGTTTATCCGGTCCGCCGGCACCTTGCCTTGCAAGACGTCCTTGGCCGATACGTAACGAGCCGGGTCGTGCTTGTTGAAGTGGACCCAAAACTGGCCGTTGCGATCGGTCGGCACTTCAAGCCCGGGAACGGCGACCGCCTGAACCCCGGCGTCGTCGACCCGTACCAGAATGGCGCTCGAACCGCTCACCACACGCAGCATTTCCATCGTCAGCGACGGCACCAGGCTGCCTTGCGCCTTCATGATGATCGGCACGCGGCGGATGATTCCGTCGGGCTCCGGATTGATGGAGAACAGTCCGCGTCCGGCGGCTGCTTGTTCGATCGCTGGCACGTTTCGCAGCAAGCCGGGGAACGTAATCAGATATGGACTAGGGTCGGGGCCGCGCACCGCGAATCCGGTTTGGAGCGCGGCATCCGCTGCCGATTTGGGCTCGAAGACCGCCGAACCTGCCTGTCCCACAACGACGCGGGAATGCCTGATCGCATCGGCAAGCGCATCGTCGTTGCTCGGTAGACTATCCAGCTTGGCACGCGTCTCGGCGTCAATGCCGCGAAAGCTCCGCTCGGCAATCGCCGGCGACATACGATCGGGTTCGGGAAAGATGATATCGAAGCCGATCGCCGCCGCGCCGAGCTGGGTGATGCGCGTTACCAAGTCTCCTACTGTCGTACGCGGCCACGGCCATTGTCCGATCTCCTTCAGGCTGGCCTCGTCGATATCGACGATGACGACCGGCCACATCGTTTGCGCGCGCGGCCGCAGCACTTGAAAGAAATCGAAGGCGCGGACGCGCAATTCCTGAAGCGGCCCCGGATCGGCAAGACGCAACGGCACCAGCGCGAACAGCAGCAGAATGCATACCGCGCGCGCCACGCCGACCTTTTGCGCCCAGCGGGCTAGCCGTTTCATCGCCGGTCGCTCTCCGTCAAACGCTGGTCATCTTATTCCGCCCCGCTCGCCGGGTAAGAACGGTCGCCGACCTTTGCGACGCGACGCACGCCGTGCGCGACGCCAGGGCGCGCGCCGTGGACGCGGCGCGAGCTTGGTTTATTTTTCGCGGAACGCACGCATGATCTGATCGTGCAAGGGCTTCACGAGATAGGACAGCATCGTGCGTTCGCCGGTTTCGATGAACGCTTCGACCGGCATACCGGGCGTCAGCTTGACGTCGCCGAGCCGCTTCATCTCGTCGGCGGTCATGGAAATTCGCACGAGATAATAGCTCTGGCCTGTCCTCTGATCGGTGGTGGTATCGGCGGCGATGCGCGACACCGTGCCATTCAGCTCCGGCGTGGTGCGAACGTTAAACGACGTAAAGCGCAATACGACGGGTTGGCCGAACTGGACCTGATCGATGTCCTTGGGATCGACCTTGACCTCGACAATTAGATTGTCGCTCTCCGGCACGATCAGCATGATCGGATCGCCCGCGGCGATCACGCCGCCGACCGTGTTGGCCGTCGATTGGAAAACGATTCCATTTTGGGGGGCCCGGATGTCGGTGCGTTTGAGCTGATCCTCCGCGGTGACTTTGCGCTCGACATATTCGCCGATTTTGCTGTCTATATCGCGTAGCTCCTTGGCGACATCGCTGGACAGGTCTTCGTCCACCTGAATTATTTGCAGCTGTATCTCGGCGATTTTTCCCTTCGCCTCCGCGACTTGAGCGACGAGCTGGCCGCGTTCCCCCTGAAGCTGCGCTTCTTCACGCTGAAGCGATGTGAGACGATTAAGCTGAACGAGATTCTTCTGCCACAGATCGCGGACGCCCTGCAGCTCCTGCTCGACCAAGGCAACCCCTTTGTCCTTGGCGTCCTGCTGCGCCATTAGTCCGGTAATCTGCTCCTGCAACTGTCTAGTGCGTTCCTGGAGTTGCTGTTTCTGGCCAAGCCGATCTTGCCGGCGCAATTCGAACAATTTCCGCTCGCTTGAAAGCGCGTCTTTGACGTCGGGGTCGTCGAGTTGGTTGGCGAGCTCGGAAGGTACCGCCATGGTATCGGCGCCGTCACGCTCGGCGGCAAGCCGCGCCTTGCGCGCGTAGAGTTCGGTAAGACCCTTGGTCACGATGGCGAGGTTCGCGCGGGTCACGGTTTCGTCGAGCCGGACAAGGATGTCGCCCGCATCGACGTGATCGCCGTCGCGAACAAATACTTCACCGACGACGCCACCGGTCGGGTGCTGCACCTTCTTCACGTTCGAATCGACGACAATCGAACCCTGCGCGATCAGAGCACCCGAAATTTGCGCCGTCGCCGCCCATCCCCCCAATCCGAGCACCAGCGCGCCAACCAGAACGGCGCCGGCGATGATGTGCCGACGTATCGATTCGCTGGCTTTGGTATTGGGATCGGGTTCGCCGAGACCCCAAGGCAGCGCCGCCTTGATCGACTTCATGGCGTTGTGGAGGGTGCCGAACGCCCGATACCGCGCTTTGCTCGTGCGGATCACCCCGCTCCTCCCTGTTCGGCTATTTTCAAGGGCCGCGGCGCGCTCGTTGGCTGCTGCATGACACGGCCGAGCACTTCCTCCTTCGGCCCGAATTGCTGTTGCCGACCCTTGGCCATGACCAGGATATAGTCGACGCCGGCGATCGCGCTCGGCCGGTGGGCGACCACCACCGTTATCGCGCCGCGCGCGCGTAATCCGAGGATCGCGCGGGTCAACGCCTCGTCTCCCTCTGCGTCAAGATTTGAATTGGGTTCGTCCAGCACGACCAGGAATGGATCGTGATAAAGGGCGCGGGCGAGCGCGATACGCTGCGCCTGACCGGCCGAAAGCGCACTGCCATGATCGCCGACGATGCTTTCATAACCTTCGGGCAGACTTGTGATGAGGTCGTGAACCCCGGCCGCTTGCGCGGCGGCGATGATCGCGTCCGGATCGGGCGGATCTTCGAACCGGCCGATATTTTGCGCCACCGTACCATTGAACAATTCAACGTCTTGGGGAACGTACCCGATGTGCCGGCCCAGCGCTTCCGATGACCATTGATCGAGGGTGGCGCCATCCAGACGCACGGTCCCGCGCACGGGCCGCCAGACGCCGACGAGCATGCGCGCCAGTGAGGATTTGCCCGACGCCGTAGGTCCGATCACGCCAAGCGCTTTCCCGGCGACCAGCGTGAAATTGACGTCCTGACAGACGATTTTTTGCACGCCGGGCGGAGCGACCGCCGTGTTTTGCACGACCAGCGAATGCGCCGGCGGCTTGAGCGGCATCGGGTCGGCCTGCGGCGGCAGATGGGCGAGCAGCTTGGATAGGCGCTGCCAGCCTTGCCGGGCGGCGACAAAGCCGCGCCAGTTGGCGATCGCGAGATCGACCGGAGCCAATGCGCGCGCACCCAAAATTGAGCCCGCAATAATAATTCCAGGCGTCGATTGCTGATTGATCACAAGCCAGGCGCCGACCGCCAGGATCGCCGACTGAAGCAATAACCGCAAAACTTTCGACGTCGCGCCGAGGCCGCCGCCAATGTCGCTGGCGCGCCCGCTCGATATAACGTAGCTGTGATTGAGCTCGCGCCAGTGTTTGGAGATGCGGCCGACCATGCCCATGGCCGTTATTGCCTCTGCGTTACGCCGGCTTGCCTCGAGCAGCGCATTGCGCGCGACGGCGAATTGCGCGGCGCTTCGCGTGGGATGACGGGTCTTTAATTCGGTAACGACCGTGAGCGCGATCAGCACGATGGCGCCAAACAGCGCAGTGAGCCCGATATAGGTGTGGAATAAAAAGCAGATCGCGAGATAGACAGGCATCCACGGAAGATCGAAGAACGCGACCGGCCCGCTTCCCGACAGAAAGCCGCGCACGGTATCCAGATCGCGCATCGGCTGCGTGCCGTCCCCTTTGGCGCCGATTTTGAGCGGTAAGCGGACGATCGCGTCGTACACGCGCGTGCTCATCGACTCATCCAGGCTGTGACCGACTCGGATCATGATCCGGCTTCTGATTGCGTCGATCATGCCTTGCACGGCATAGAGCCCGGTCACCAATATGAGGAGTGCGACTAAAGTCGGGACGCTCCGGCTTGGCAGGATGCGGTCATACACTTCGAGCATGAACAGCGCGCCGGTCAGCATCAAAATGTTGCTCATACCGCTGAACACGGCGGTGGCAACAAAGGCGCGCCGGCACGCGCCAAGCGCAGCGGCAAGTTCGGAACTCGCGGATGGCTGCAGCAGCGAAGCTGAGGCGTAGTTCATGGAAGGCGCGCACCCCTGCTGAGGATGCGAAAACACGCTCGACGTCTCATGGGCCGTCTGTCATCTTCACTCGTGCCGGGGAAGCCTATCCTCGGCTATTTAAGAATTTATACCTCCCATCATATCATATTCGGGCGGCTTCGCGGCCATAACCAAATAAATGGGCGCGCGGCCACCTTGCCGCAGCGCCCTCGCAAGGCCGTTGCCCCGCGGACATCATTCCTAAAGACCGCGGCTGCTCGCCGATACGGCCTCCGCCCGCCGCGTCGGCGGGATCGGCGCTCGGGCACGGTGCAAAGCAACAAAAACGGCGACCCGGCGTGCCGGACCCTTCCTAGGCCGACGCCGAGCGCCGTTACCAAGACCTATTAGATACTAAGAGAAATCAGGAACGGGAATCGAGCGATAGCCCGATGCTGAAAGCCTTTTGGCGGGTGGCGCCTTCGGTTCTCTTAAGCTTTTTGGCAATTTGCGACGCCTTGGTCTTTTTGCGCGCCATTGCTTTTAGCTCACGCAGCTCGCCCGAAGTCCATGCGCGCCGCTTTTTCTTCCTCTTCGCCATAACACCTCCCATTGATGAAAGGCAGCTTGTATCCCCAACCGCAGCAAAAGAAAAGCCTCACCAAAAACTTTTATCAGATCATTTTTAGCGGGCATTCCGTTGGGAAGCAAACGCCGCTGCCCTAATGTGATTGATCGAACGTCCGAGCGACGACTTTTTCAGACCATTGGTTGTTATAGCACCCTTCTACACTGTATTGAGTAATTTGCGCGCGCATCTCACCGCCGTCACATCCGGCAAGGCTGTCCCCGACAAAAAGGAAGACGCGCCCAGCTGGGAAACGGGCGCGGTCGGTTGAAATTATCGATCAATCCGGCACTTGCGAGCGGCTGGTGTCATCACTAACTTCGCTGGACGGCGGATCGATCTCAGGGAATGCGGCCGAATGAGTCCGTGCACCGACGAACTTAAGCTCGTCGCCCTCGACAAGGATGATATCGAGATAATATCGGCACACGTCCAGGACGCCCTGGTGAAGGTCGGGGACATACTCTGGCAGCCGCGCGATCATCGCTTCATCATAGCGCTCAGCCGCTTCGATTGGATGAGCGCGGCTGACGCCAAATTGGAGGTAAAACCGGACTATCGGCGTTGCCGAACGGCGCTCCGGTTCGAACGGGTCCTTGCGTGCAAATGCCGTAACCTCGACCAAGCGGCCAAGGACGCGCCGCTCAATCTTCTCGCGGTTGAATTTGCCGAAAATAATTCACCTGGCGGATTGGTATCGCTCATTTTTTCCGGCGGAGGCATCATTCGTCTCGACGTTGAATGTCTGGAAGCCGAACTTGCTGACCTCGGCGAGATCTCGGTAGCGGCTCGCTGCCCGGACCACTTCGCCGCCGATCCCGCGCGCGGCTGACGACAGCGCAAGCGCCTCAAAACCGTATCGTGGCGGCTGTAGGCTTGATGAGGCACGATCTTTTTCGGAAAACCGGTTAAGCGGGATCTTTTGGAAATCCGATTTCACCCCCGATCACGTCGGGATTTGCTCTTTCCGGATCGCGCTTTAACGATTCACGCGGTCCGCGGGTGCCGCGCTGGAGGCGCCGCAAACAGCCGCATCAACACCACGATTATGAATAGGGTCACGGCATAAACCACGACCTGCATGGCCGTGGGTTGATCGACGTAGCCGATCAATGTGTGCAAGGCGCGGCCCAAGAAGCTGGAATCGCGCAACAACCACGACGTATCCCACGCCGTTTCATCAAGCGCGGTGACGATATTGGCCTGTTCGAGAAACGCGATCGCTTGCGCCGCCATGCCCGCAGCGAGCAATGCAATCAGAGCACTGGTGACGCTGAATAGATAGCGTGTGGGAATTGAAATAAGCCCGAGATAGGTCAAAAGACAAACCGATGCGCCGAGAACAAGGCCGACAACCCCGCCCGCCGCCATGGCCCAGCTTGCCCCGCCTTGGGCTGCCGCGACGCCATAGAGAAAAAGAACAACTTCGGAACCTTCACGCAGCACCGCAATCGCGACCACGATCGCGAGCGCCAACAGGGACTTGGAACCCGCGACGACAGCCTCGCCGGCAGCGCGCAGTTCGGCAACGAGCTCGCGGCCGTGCCGCGCCATCCACACGTTATGCCAGGTGAGCATCAGCACGGCGAAACTCAGAATGCCCGCGTTGAACACTTCCTGACCGCTGCCGCCGAAAAGCTCCGACAGCCCGCTCGTAAACAGCGCCACCACGCAGGCGCCAAGAACACCCGCTATAACGCCACCGGCAATCCAAAGCGTGCGGCCGGCAACGCCGGCCGTCACAGCCATGACAATGCCGACGACCAGACCCCCCTCAAAGACTTCACGAAAGACAATAACCAGTGCGGCAAGCACGGGCACCTCGCATTGCTAATGTAAGGCCGATCACGGCACGACCAGGAAACCCTGCGTTTCGTGATGGAAATCATCAAAGAAGTTATAGCGGCCGGGCTTCTGAGGCCGCACGTGAACGACGGCCTCGCTGCCGGCCGGAACGATCTTTTCGAAATGCAGATCGCTGCTTTCAAATTCCGACACGATCGGATTGAGATTCTTGACGCGGATGGCTATCGCCTGGCCCGGCGGCGCATGGAGCTCAGCCGGCTCGAACGTGTGGTCTTTCATGACCAGCGAAAGCGAAACCGCGTCCTCTGCGCGCCCGGCACGCGAACAAATCAACGACGCCAAAGCGAGCAGCAGCAATGTCGAGAAATGCCGCCGCTCAAATGCGCAAAATCGATCGGCTATGGCCGGCAAGGCAAGACGTACTTCCTCTGCCACAAATTGCGTATTTTTTAACATGTTCAGGAGCCCCCTAAGCACTTGGGGAAGGGCGGACTTTTTGTCAATCTTAAAAGGGCAATTTTAGAATTGTTATAACTTCAATGGGCTGCTACGCAGCGCTGGATCGCCACCATTCGGCGGCCCGTAAACTCTAAGTGCAGCGGCAATGGCCCTTCGCCTCGACATAAGCTCCAGCGATTTTACGCATAGGTTTCGTGCCTTTCTCGACACCAAGCGCGAGGCGTCGGCGGATGTCGAGGCGGCCGTTCGCGACATCGTCAACGACGTCGCCCGGCGGGGCGATAGCGCCGTGAGGGATTACACGATCAAGTTCGACCAGCTCGACTTGGCGGAGACCGGCTTTAGGGTATCGGCTGCAGAGATCGGCGCAGCGGAGAAGTCCTGCAGCCGGGACGCACTGAACGCGCTCGAACTTGCGCGTGGCCGCATCGAGACCTACCACCGCCGCCAGCTTCCTCGAGACGACAGCTTCGTCGACCCGCTCGGGGTCGAACTCGG
>DASPWC010000203.1:0-8541 GCA_035622055.1 Xanthobacteraceae bacterium
ACGGCCGCCGACGCAAACAGGTACCAACTTCTACCGCGCTTCATCGCCTTCCTCCCTTCCGGTTTTTGTCCCATCTATCGTTTCGATGCGAGCATGGAGGAATCAGGCGCATCAGGGATGTGCGCCTGACTCCATAGGCTCGTATCGTTCAAGATTTGGACACGACGGAATGAGGATAGGATCGGGGCCGCCGGGCAGGCGATAGCACAAATTCCCAACCTTATTGGCAAAATTTCCCGACCTAAGTCCCGAAAATCCTGGGGGGCCCCAACACGTGCCGGGTAAGCCGGACGGCCCGCCAGGGGCCGTTTCAGGTTGACTTTCCCCTGATCAACCCTATGTTCCTGGCGGCGCTGGTGAGGCAGATTCGACCGCCCGGGCGCGTGTAATCCCCGCTTTAACCTATAAAGGGTACTGTCGGCGGTCCTTATTGAGGGTCCATGTCGTTTTCCCAACTCGGCTTGTCCGAAAAAGTCGTTTCCGCCGTTGCCGCGGCTGGTTACAAGGTTCCCACCCCTATTCAAGAACAGGCTATCCCCCACGTGCTCGCACGCCGCGACGTGTTGGGCATCGCGCAGACCGGTACCGGCAAAACTGCTGCTTTCACGCTGCCGATGTTGACCGTCTTGGAACAGGGCCGCGCCCGCGCCCGCATGCCCCGCACGCTCATTCTCGAGCCGACGCGCGAACTCGCCGCGCAGGTCGAGGAGAGCTTCGCCAGATATGGCGCGAACCACAAACTCAACGTGGCGCTGCTTATCGGCGGCGTGTCGTTCGACGATCAGGACTTCAAGCTGACGCGCGGCGTCGATGTGCTGATTGCGACGCCGGGGCGCTTGCTCGATCATTTCGAGCGCGGGCGTCTTCTCCTTACCGGCGTCGAGCTCCTGGTGATCGATGAAGCCGATCGCATGCTCGACATGGGCTTCATCCCGGACATCGAGCGCATTTGCAAGCTCGTCCCGTTCACCCGGCAGACGCTATTTTTCACCGCGACAATGCCGCCGGAAATCCGCCGCATCACCGAACAGTTCCTGCACAACCCCGTCCGCGTCGAGGTCGCCAAACCGGCTACGACCGTCGCCACCACAACCCAGCTCCTCGCCAAATCCGGCCGCGAGCCACACGAAAAGCGCGATACGTTGCGCCGCCTGATTCGATCCGCCGACGGCTTGAAGAACGCCATCATTTTTTGCAACCGCAAGCGCGACGTCGCGACGCTGTTTCGCTCGCTTTTGCGTCATGGCTTTTCGGTTCAGGCGCTCCACGGCGACATGGATCAGCCGGCGCGAATGGCCGCGCTCGAACAATTTCGCAAGGGCGAGGTGACGCTATTGGTTGCTTCCGACGTCGCGGCACGCGGCCTCGACATTCCGGACGTCAGCCACATCTACAACTTCGATGTGCCGTTCCACCCGGACGATTATGTACACCGCATCGGCCGCACAGGCCGCGCCGGCAGAACCGGCACCGCGATCACCGTCGTGGCTGGGGCCAACGATGCCAAAGCGGTCGCCGCGATCGAGAAGCTGATCGGTCAATCGATCCCTGTGATGAAAGAGCTGCCGGGTGTCGCGCCCGCGCCGCAGCACCGGACCGCCGAACACCCGCACGGCCGGCACCGGCCGCACCGCGCGGGTTCGATTGCGCGCATCGAAGATGCAAGATCGCGCCGGGGGCCGCCCTCCCCGCCGCGGTCGCGCGGCGAGGATACCGACACGCCGCATTTGCCGGCGTTTCTGTTGCGGCCGGTCAAGGTTTGAAGCGGCGTTTCCCCGGTACCTGCTACACCCCGCCGGCAATTATTTTGCTCTTGATTTTGGCTCAGCGTTTCGAGCAACGCCGCAAGCGTATCGATCCGCTTCGGCGATAGGCGCCCCAACCGCGGTTCAATAGGCGGCGCCGTTCCAAGACACCCAAGTTGAAAAATTATTGCGCGTCGTCGCGTGCCGGCTCGATCTGAACCGATTCACCGCAACCGCAGGCCGAAGTCTGATTGGGATTGTTGAACACGAACTGCGCCGACAGCTTGTCGACCTTATAGTCCATCTCGGTGCCGAGCAGAAACAGCACCGCCTTGGGATCTATGAGAATACGCACGCCCTTGTCCTCGATCACTTCATCGAGCGGTTCGACCTTTTCGGCATATTCCATCGTGTAGGCCATGCCAGCGCACCCGCCGTTCTTGACGCCGACACGCACGGCGGCAATCGGACGATCCGCTTTCGCCATGACCGTCTTGATACGCTCGGCAGCGGCGTCGGTGAGCCGCATTACTTGAGGCTTTGGCCGAGGCACAGTCATTCTTAGATCCTCCATGCGTTGGAGAGTTCCGGCGCCAACGCCATCATTGTCCTTTCCGATAACGCAAAAATACTAATATATTCATGTTGTTGCGACTCGACTTCCATGTAGTGTGAGGTAATCCTATCCGCAACGTGGGACTTCATCGTCACCACATATTCAGAACGGCGCGCGCCTCATCCGACATCCGGCTCGGATCCCACGGCGGGTCCCAGACAATATTGACCTTGGCCTCGCGCACGCCAGGAACCCCGGCAACCGCGTTTTCCACCTGCGCCGGCAACTCCGCCGCCGACGGGCAATTCGGCGTCGTCAGAGTCATGTCGATATTGACCATACGGTCGTCGTTGATATCGACCTTGTAGATCAAACCAAGCTCATAAATGTCAGCTGGGATTTCCGGATCGAAGACCGTTTTGAGCGCGGTCACGATCTCGTCGCTCAGTCGCGTCATCTCCTCCGGAGGAATCGCAGCTGGCAGCGCCGCGCCCTGCTCCGCGGTAGCGCCGCCAGGATCGGTTTTGGTTTCTTCGGTCATGATGAAGCCCTATCCCAATAAACTTTGGGCCTTCAAAAGCGCCTGCGCGAGGCAATCGACCTCCTCGTGCGTATTATACATCGCAAAAGAGGCGCGGCAGGTCGCGGTTACACCGAAACGCGCCAGGAGCGGCATCACGCAGTGCGTGCCGGCCCGCACGGCAACGCCCGAGCGATCGATGATCGTCGCTACGTCGTGCGGATGCGCCCCCTTAAGCTCGAAAGAAACAATCGGGCCCTTGTCCTTCGCGGTACCGAAGATGCGTAGCGAATTGATTTCGCGCAGCCGGTCGTGAGCGTAGGTGACGAGCGCCGCCTCATGCGCGCGAATGCGCGCCTGGCCGATCGAGGCAACGTAGTCGATCGCAGCGCCAAGACCGATGGCCTGGACGATCGACGGCGTGCCGGCCTCGAATTTGTGCGGCGGCTCGCCATAGGTAATGTGATCCTCGAACACCTCGCGGATCATTTCGCCACCGCCGTTGAATGGCGGCATGGCGGCCAGATGTTCGTATTTGCCGTAAAGCACGCCGATTCCGGTTGGGCCGTACAGTTTGTGGCCGGTGAAGGCGTAAAAGTCGCAATCGATGTCGCGTACGTCGACATCGAGGTGCACCGCGGCCTGGGCGCCATCGAACAGGACCGGAATGCCGCGAGCATGGGCGATCCGGGCTACTTCCTTGGCCGGCACCATCGTGCCGAGCATGTTGGACATATGCGTCACCGCCACGAGCCTGGTTCGCGGCGTAAGAAGTTTCTCGAATTCGTCGAGCAAAAAACGGCCCTCATCATCGACCGGGGCCCATTTGATGACGGCGCCTTGCCGTTCGCGCAGGAAGTGCCACGGCACGATGTTGGAATGATGCTCCATGATCGACAGCACGATCTCGTCGCCAGGCTTGATGCGCTCGCGCCCGAACGTATAGGCGATAAGATTGATCGCTTCGGTCGCATTCCGCGTGAATATGATTTCTTCCTTACGCTTGGCGTTGAGAAAACCGGCGACTTTCTCGCGTGCGTTTTCGTAAGCCTCGGTCGCCTCGTTGGCGAGAAAGTGCAGGCCGCGATGCACGTTGGCATATTGGGTGGTGTACGCCGTATTGAGCCGATCGAGCACCGCGCGCGGTTTTTGCGCCGAAGCCGCGTTGTCCAAATAAACGAGCGGCTTGCCGTAGACCTGCATGGCCAGGATCGGAAAATCCGCCCGGATGCGGTTTACGTCATAGGCGCCGCTGGTCGTCGCCTCGTGCATTTTCAATGCCGTCGTCAATCGCGTTCTCGCAGCCAATTGGCAATCGATTCCATCAAGGCCTCGCGTAAGCCGGCATGTTCAATTCCCTCGATCGCTTCGCCGACAAAAGCCTGGATCAACAGCGCTTCGGCTTCCGCCGCCGGAATACCGCGCGCCATCAGATAGAATTTAAGCTCGTCGTCGAGAGCGCCGGCGGTCGCACCATGGCCGCACTGCACATCGTCGGCGAAGATTTCAAGCTCGGGTTTATTGTCGGATTCCGCGCGCTCGGACAAAAGCAGCGCCTGTGTCATCATCTTGGCGTCCGTCTTTTGCGCGTGCGGACGCACGATAATGCGGCCTTGGAATACGCCGTGAGCCTCGTCGTCGAGCACGGTCTTGAACAATTCGCGGCTCTGGCAATCGTGCGCGATGTGATCGGCGACCAGCGTCGTATCGGCGTGCTGGCCGCCTTTCAACAGCGACGCACCGCGAATGCCGGCCACGGTGCCTTCGCCGTCGAATCTCAAAAATAGCTGATTGCGCACCACGGCGCCGCCGACCGTAAATGTGAAGGAATTAAAGCGCGCATGCGCCCCGATGGCCGCAGCGAGCGTCGAGACGTGCAGCGCATCCGCGCCCTCGCCGATGATCTTGACGTGGTCGATATGAGCGCCGTCGCCAGCAAACAATTCGATCGCCGCGTTGGTCTGATAGTCGGTGCCAGCGCGCCCCTCATGGCTTTCGATCAGCATGGCGCGCGCGGCCCGCTCGATGACGACGAGGGACCGCACGAACGTCGCCGCGGGCTTTTCCGAAACGGTGAAGAGTAAATGCAAAGGCCGCTCTATGGTCGCACCGGCGGCAAGGTGGATCACGGCGCCGTCGCCCATGAAGGCGGTGTTCAAGGCAACCGCGATATCGCTCGCCGGTGCAAGCTTGCCGAGATGCGCGGCAAGCACCGGATCGTCGTCCGACAGCGCTTGCGCCAGGGAGCCGATGGTCAGCCCGGCTTCCAGATTGTCCAAGTCCGACAATTCGGCGACAAAAGCGCCGTCGACGAAAACCAGGCGTCGCACCTCGACGTCGCCCAGCAACCCACCCGCTCCTTTGGCGCGCGCTTTGGCCGCGGCGTCGGGCGGAGCCGCAAGGGGCTTCGCATCGCGCATCAATGCGCGCAAATCGGTGTATTTCCACTCCTCGATACGCCGGTGTGGCAGGCCCTGTTTGGCGAACAGGTCGAACGCCGCTTCGCGGCGGGCGGCAATGGCTTCATCGCCCGGCAGCCGGCCGCGCGCCTGGGAGAAAGCTTGCGCCAAGGCGGTTTCCGCAGCGGTCTTGATTGTTGCGACTTCGGCGTTCAAGCCAAAACCTCTTCCTGATATTGCGCGTAGCCGCTCGCTTCGAGCTCCAGCGCCAATCCCTTGCCGCCGGTCCTGACGATGCGGCCCTGCGACAAGACGTGCACGACATCGGGAACAATGTAATTAAGCAGCCGCTGGTAGTGCGTTATGACGACGAAGGAGCGGTTCGGCGCGCGCAGCCGGTTGACCCCCTCGGCGACGATCTTGAGCGCGTCGATGTCCAGCCCGGAATCGGTTTCGTCGAGCACGGCCAAGCGCGGCTGCAGCAGCGCCATCTGCAGGATCTCGTTGCGCTTTTTCTCGCCGCCGGAAAAACCGACATTGACCGCGCGGCGCAACATTTCCTGGTCGATGCCGAGCGTGCCAGCCGTATCGCGGACCATTTTGAGAAATTCCGGCGTTGAGAGCTCCGCTTCCCCGCGCTTCTTTCGCTGAGCGTTCAGCGCGGTGCGCAGAAACGTCATGGTGGCGACACCGGGAATCTCGAGCGGATACTGGAATGCGAGGAACAAACCCGCCGCGGCGCGCTCGTCCGGCTCCATGGCGAACAGATCGCGGCCGTCAAACAAAACCTTGCCCGCGGTCGGCCGGTAGTCCTCCTTGCCGGCCAGCACATAGGCCAGCGTCGACTTTCCCGAACCGTTCGGGCCCATGATGGCGTGCACCTGGCCCGCATCGACCGTCAGATCGAGACCTTTGAGAATTTCCTTGCCGTCGATCTCAACGTGCAGATTTTTGATTTCAAGCAACGACATTCGTGTCCTTCGCATCCTTTTTCGGTCTTCGAGCGAGCATTCCACCCATATCGCACTGGTCACGCCGGCAATACTGTCCTATCTCAACTCGTCCCCGCGAACGCGTGAGCCCAGTTTCTAAAAAAGCTGGATTCCCGTTTCCGCGGGAATGAGCGAACGGCGGTGACCGCCGTCGCTCACCCGACGCTCCCCTCCAGACTGATCGAGATCAGTTTTTGCGCCTCGACCGCAAACTCCATGGGAAGCTGCTGCAATACGTCCTTGACGAAGCCGTTGACCACAAGCGCTACCGCCTCTTCCTCGGAAAGCCCGCGTTGCATGCAATAGAACAGAGTATCCTCGGAAATCTTCGAGGTTGTCGCCTCGTGTTCGAACACGGTCGATGAATTCTTTGCCTCGATATAGGGCACGGTGTGGGCGCCGCATTTGTCGCCGATCAAAAGCGAATCGCAATTGGTGAAATTGCGCGCGCCAGTGGCGCGGCGGTGCGCGGTGACGAGCCCGCGATAGGTGTTGTTGGAATGACCGGCGGCGATGCCCTTGGAGATGATGCGGCTCGTCGTGTTTTTGCCGAGGTGCAGCATCTTGGTGCCGGAATCAACCTGCTGATAGCCATTCGAAATGGCGATCGAATAGAACTCGCCGCGCGCATTGTCGCCGCGCAGAATACAGCTCGGATATTTCCAGGTGATCGCCGATCCAGTCTCGAGCTGCGTCCAGGAAATTTTCGCGTTCTTACCGCGGCAATCGCCGCGCTTGGTGACGAAATTGTAGACGCCGCCGCGGCCTTCGGCGTCACCGGGATACCAGTTTTGGATCGTCGAATATTTGATCTCGGCGTCATCGAGCGCGACCAATTCGACGACCGCGGCATGCAATTGATTTTCATCGCGGACCGGCGCCGTGCAGCCTTCCAGATAGCTCACATAGGAGCCGCGATCGGCGATGATCAGCGTGCGCTCGAACTGCCCCGTATTGCGCTCGTTGATGCGGAAATAAGTCGACAATTCCATCGGGCAGCGCACTCCCGGCGGCACATAGACGAAGGAGCCGTCGGAAAACACCGCCGAGTTGAGTGTGGCGAAGAAATTATCGCTGATCGGTACCACCGAGCCGAGATACTTTTTCACCAGATCGGGATGCTGCTGTACCGCTTCCGAGATCGGCATGAACAAGACGCCAACCTTGGCGAGCTCGGCCTTGAAAGTGGTGGCGACCGACACCGAGTCGAACACGGCATCGACCGCGACTCGGCCATAGCCGCTGCCGCCTTCGCCCTGATCGCCGCCGGCGTCGCCGTCCGACTTCTGCACGCCGAGCAGCATTTCCCGCTCGCGTAGCGGAATGCCGAGCTTCTCGTAGGTACGCAAAATCTCTGGATCGATCTCGTCGAGCGATTTCGGTCCGTCCTTTTTCTTTGGAGCAGCGTAATAATAAATGTCCTGGTAGTCGATCGGGCCGTATTCGACTTTGGCCCATTTCGGCTCGCGCATGGTCAGCCAGCGCTTATAGGCATCCAACCGCCACGCCAGCATCCATTCCGGCTCGTTCTTTTTTGCCGAAATAAAACGCACCGTATCCTCAGACAGGCCTTTCGGGGCCTTTTCCGATTCGATCGGTGTCTCGAACCCATATTTATACTGATCGACGTCGATGCGCCGGACCTGCTCGACGGTCTCTCGCACTGCCGGCATTCGTCCCTCCGCTCACGGTTTCAAGGACCGCGGGTTGGATTTAGTCGGTATGGTCAGGTGGGCCTTGCTTCGGGTCACCCCCATGGAGCCTTTTTCACACGCTTTCAAGCGCTTAAAAGGCTATGTTTAATCGATTCCTGGAGTCGTCAGGCTGCGATGCCTCGCCGTTCCTTAGATAATGCAGTTGCGAGCTTTCTCCAAGCGTCAAGGAACTTCTCGATGTCAGCCTCGGTGGTGTTCCAGCCGAGGCTTACACGCACGGCCCCTCGCAACAGTGGCCCTGGAACTGCCATCGCCGCAAGGACGTGGGACGGCTGCACCTTGCCCGAGGAGCATGCGGCGCCCGACGACACGGCGACACCTTCGAGGTCAAATCCGATCACGGCCGTCTCGGCCTTCATGCCCTCAAGCGCAAAAAGGGTCGTATTCGGCAACCGCTCTACTGCGGGAGCGGCACCGAAAATCACCACTCGCGGCGAAACCACCCGCAGGCCGGCCTCAAGCCGCTCTCGCAACGTAGCCATCTGGGCGGCCTCCCTTTGGCCGCTCGAACGAGCAAGGTCGGCGGCAGCCCCAAAAGCGGCGATACCGGCGACGTTCTCCGTACCCGCACGCAGCCCGCGTTCCTGTCCGCCGCCGCGAATGAGCGGCTCCGA
>DASPWC010000204.1:0-11881 GCA_035622055.1 Xanthobacteraceae bacterium
CGTGTCGCACGTAATCGCCGGAGACAGTGCCGGGAGCTTATCGAATACCTGGCGAGCGATCATCGTGCCGCCAATGACCTCGGGATGACCATACACGAGGCCCGCAACTTATGCCGCGGAAACTCGGCTGCGAACCGCCGCTGAGAATCTTCCGTACGCTCTGAAACGTCAGTGGTCCGCTTTTGACCCAAAGGTGACGTCGGCACATTTGGCTCTATCGCCGCCACCTTCAACCGGGCTGCGTTTAATATTGTTCGGGTCGGCATCAATTATAAATTCAATTGAGCCCGGCCAATCGGTGGCAACCAGCCAACACAGCTTCAATATCTGCTTTTGGCACAACCAGACATTGCCACCCACCGGCGCATTCGTGGGTTGCTGCGTAAACTATTCGTTCGGTAACTTCAGCGTCCAAACGGTGCGCGGACGGCTAGAGTACAAGTTTTGATACGCCGCTCGTCTGTTCCACTGACAGGCGCCCCGGACGTCGCCTTTTGGCAATAAGTAGAGATGCCGCCCGGCACTCCGCATCGTCCGCTTTGCGGGGTAAAATGCTCATCGCGCACTTAGCGAAATGTCCGGCTTGGCGAAATGTCCGGTCCACATTGGACATCGAGAGTGGCGCTAAACGTCACGAAATCGCGCGCTGATGACGCTTTGAAACATATTTATCGCCGTAGCGTTATCAGCGGGAGACAAACGACAGGACTCGTCCATGGAACAGCTAATTCGGGAGTTTGGTGCGTGGCTTAAACAAGGATTTGGCTGGCTCGTCGACGTGATTGTGTTCGGGTGCCTTTGGGGCATCAGCCAAGTCTCGCGGCTTTTTGGCATGCAAATGGGCGGCGCTCCGATCTTGAAGATTGCAGTGCTCGTTCTAGTGCTCCTGCTCATCCTATATGCGTTCTATTGGGTGTTCGGCCGCTTTATCGGAGTGATACGATGGGCACTCGATAGGATCGCGTATGCATTAGGAGTTATTCTATTTAGCGCGGTCGTCGTATCGGCAGTGTTCGCCAGTGCAGGGCTTGTTGCGGCTGTAGCGATCTGGGTGATGGGCAACATCAACTTGGCTTCGCGATGAGTCACTAGTCGGCGTCATGCGTACAGGCCTCCGTCGTTTCTGACGTCAGGGGCGCGCGTTAAAGTCCGTAAATATTTCAGGCCGGAAACCGACGGTCCGCGAATCTAAGATCCGGCGCGCAAAACGATGTCGCGCACTTCTTTGGCCTTGGTCGTGCAGGCGCCGAGCAGGAAGCCGAGATCGGTTCCGGCCGAAACATAGCGCGCGCCCATGCACACGAAGTCGGCGGCGAGCTGTGGACGGGACGACAGACCGCCCACGCCGACATGTTTGCCACGGCCGCGGCACACGGCGATGGTTTTGGCATAGGCTTCGCGCAGCCGCGGATGCTCGTATTGGCCCGGCAGACCCCAATCCGCCAGTAGATCGTTCGAGCCGATCATCACCATGTCCACGCCTTCGACGGCGACGATCTCGTCTGCTTTGAGCAAGGCTTGCTCGCTCTCGAATTGGATCATCACCATGGTCGCATCGTTGAGTGTGGCATCGGCCGCCGCGGCGGTAAAGGCGCGATAGTGGAGGTGGGGCAGGGGACCGGCCACCGAGCGTTCGCCTAGCGGCGGGAATTTTGCCGCCGCCACGTATGAACGCGCCTCGTCGGCGGAGCGCACGTGCGGCGCGATCACACCAAGCGCGCCACCGTCAAGGATACGCGAGACTTCGGCGAGGCCGGGGACTCGCACAAACGGCGTGATCCCCACCTCCAGAGCGGCAATGCAGATCTGGCTGGTGGTCTCCAATGAGAAGCTCGAATGTTCCATATCGACATACAAACTGTCGAAGCCGGCGGTTTTGGCAATGCGGGCGATTTCGATACCGCGGACAAGGCGAACGGTCATGGACGCAACGACCTCGTCGCGGCGAAGCTTCTCCTTCACATGATTGCGCAGTATTTCGCCGATCCCGCCCGTCATGCTACGCCTTCACTTAAACCATTTCGTTGAGTGGGGATTCATCCAAGCGCTTAAACGGCTATCCGGGGACTCGTTGCCTGACACGTTACCTGACACCTCACCTGACACGGCCGAACCGGGGAGCTATTCTGGGGAAGGATACGGTGCACCGTGAATTACGCGACAGACTTCAAGTCAATCCGCAACGACGTATCCGCGCAAGAGTGGCAGACGAGGCTCGATCTCGCCGCCTGCTATCGGCTGGTCGACGCCTACGGCATGACCGACCTTATTTACAATCATATTACGGCGCGAATCCCCGGCACCGAGCACTTGCTGATCAATCTTTACGGCCTTCTCTACAAGGAAATCACGGCCTCGAGCCTCGTCAAAATCGACGTCGAGGGCAATATCGTCTCCAAGCCCGCCACCGATTACGGCATCAACGTCTCCGGTTACGTCATTCATGGCGCCATTCATAAAGCGCGGCCGGATGTCGCCTGCGTGCTGCATACCCACACGCGCGCCGGCATGGCGGTGGCGGCGATGCAGTGTGGATTGCTGCCGCTGTCGCAGACCTCGATCCGCTTCGTCGGCCATATCGGCTATCATGACTACGAGGGTCCAGCGATCGATGTCGACGAGCGCGAGCGGCTCGTGCGCGATCTCGGCCCGCACGAGGCGATGATCATGCGCAATCACGGGCTGCTCACCTGCGGCGCGACGATCCAACAGGCCTTCAACACGATGTATCAGCTCGAAATGTCCTGCCGCTCGCAGGTTGACGCGATGGCGGCACGCGCCGATTTGACCATGCCGGGCGAGAACGTGCTCGCCCAAACCGCGCATCTTTATCAACCCGGCACGCGGCGTCCCTATGGCGTCCTGGAATGGCCGGCCATGCTGCGGCTGCTTGAAGCGCAGCAGAAGAGCTCGGGCTATCCTCCATATTGGCAGTGAGCGGGAAAGGAGGAAAGTCAGCGCGCGGCGGGCAGCGAGGAGCCTGGTCTGGAGCGGCTGGGCAGCTTCGCCAATATAGCTTCAAGCCGTCCGATCACCGCGCTCGCGCCGACATTCTGCATGCAAGCATGGCCGTGCATGCAGCGGCTCAACTGGCGAAGATAGCAGGGCGAGCACGGCAAGTCGGCCCTCAGGACGGCGTCGGGTCGGCGATAGGGACCGGCCCAAATCGGATCGGTCGGACCGAAAACGCTGACGACGGGCCGGTCGAGCGCGACCGCAAGATGCATCGCGCCGGAATCGTTCGTCAGGCAGATCGTCGCCCGGCGGATGAGCGCCGCGAGTTCGCTCAGCGTGGTCTCGCCGGCAAGATTGACGGCATCCGGAACGCGCTCCGCGACCTGCGCGCAGTCGGCGCGATCGCGCTCCGATCCCACCAGGCAGACGGTAAGCCCTTTTCGCAGGAAATGCCGCGCCACCTCGGAAAAAGCATCCTGGCGCCATTTCTTGGTTTCCCAATTGGTTCCCGGCGCCATGGCGATCATTCTCGTATTGGCAATGCCGTAGTAATCCAGCAAAGCGTCGATGCGTGTGAGCGCTTCGGGTGGGATCGGAAACGAAAAGTCGGGCGCGCCCTCGTCAAGGCCGAGCTTCGGCCCGACGGTCAGATAACGATCGACCGGATGCATATCGAGCGCCGGCAGTGCAATATGGTCCGTGTAGACGAGCCAACTTCCCTCGCGCGCGCCGTGCCAGGCGTGCGCGCGCGCTTCCTCGGTGAACTTTCGCGGCGAATTTTCCCAAAGTTCAGCGCGCGGCCGGTCGAAACCGATCCGGACCGGAGCGCCGCTGCCGAACGTGAACAGCGTGCTGCGCAGCTGGCCTTGAAGATCGATCGCCAAATCGTATTTGTTCGCGCGCAGACTCGCCACCAGCTTCGCGGTTTCGACGAACGGCGCCAGCTGCCACGGCTTGGACCACTCGTCGCGGGAAAACTCCACGACATTGCTGATGGCCGAATTGTACCGTAACAGCTCGGCCACGCCCGGCGTGGTCAGCCAGTCAATTCGAGCGGTTGGATAACGCCGGCGCAGTTTGTTGAAAAGCGGGATGGTCTGCACGACATCGCCTACCGCCGATAATTTGATCAGCAGTATGTTCTTGAATTCGCGGCTGCGCAGGTCGGCGGTGTTCACGTCAAATCCGTCCTGAAATCCGTCCTAAAGCAAAATGATTCATCGGCATTTTGCTTTAGATTTTTGTTCGAGCATGATCTTTTCCGAAAACCGGTATCTCCTTTTCAAGATCATGCTTAAGGTCTTTCCTTTGGTTTCGGCTCGGTCAGCGGCCTCGCGCCTCTTGAATGGCTCGCCATACTTTCTCCGGGGTGGCGGGCATTTCGATATGACGCACGCCAAACTCGGACAGTGCATCGACGATCGCATTGGTAACGACCGCGAGCGCCGGCACGGTACCGCCTTCGCCGGCCGGCCGGATGCCTAGCGGATGCGTGGACGACGGCACTTCGCTCAATTCGGTTGCATAAAACGGCACGTCGGATGCGCGCGGCATGGCGTAATCCATGAACGAGCCGGTGAGCAATTGGCCGGTGTGAGCATCGTAATTGCACCGCTCGAGGAGCGCTTGGCCGACGCCTTGCGCGATGCCGCCGTGAACCTGGCCGTGAATGATCAGCGGGTTCACGGCGCGCCCGACGTCGTCGACCGCGGCGTAGCCGATGAGCGTCACCTTGCCGGTATCGGGATCGACCTCGACTTCGCAGACATGCGCGCCGTAGGGATAGCTCGCTTCGGCCACGGTTTCGTCGCAAGCCGCGGTGAGCGGTCCGCGCAAATCCTCGGGCAGATCGCTGCGCTCGAACGCGGCGCGCGCGACTTCGAACAGGCCGACGGCGTGGTTGGTTCCCTTTACGGCAAAGCGGCCGTTGCGGAACTCGATGTCGGCTGCGGCAGTTTCCAAAAGATGTTCGGCGATTCGCATTCCTTTTTCGATAATGCCGTCAGAGGATTTTTTAATGACAATCGAGCCCAATCGCATCCCGCGGCCGGAATGCGCGCCGCCGCCGACGGTGACACGATCGGTGTCGCCGGCGACGAAACGCACGCAGTCGATCGGCACGCCGAGCCATTCGGTGACGAGCTGCGCGAAGCTCGTTTCGTGCCCTTGGCCCTGCGATACAATGCCGATGACGAGTTCAACCACGCCTTCCGGCAATACCGTGATTTCGGCTTTCTCGCGCGGCACGCCGGTCGAGATGTCAACGTAGTTGCCGACGCCGATGCCGCGACAACGGCGGCGCTTTCTCGCCTGCACGCGGCGGCGCTTGAAGCCGGCCCAGTCGCCGAGTTTCAGCGCAGCTTCCATTCCGCCGACATAGTCGCCGCTGTCGTATTCGACGCCGAATGGATTCTTGTAGGGCATTTCCTTTTCGGTCACGAGGTTGCGGCGCCGTATGGCGACACGGTCGAAGCCGAAGTCGCGCGCGGCGAGGTCGATCAGCCGCTCCATGACGAAAATCACTTCCGGCCGTCCGGCGCTGCGATACGGCCGCGTCGGCGACGTATTGCTCAAGGTCGCGCGCGCGCGGAAATGCGCTGCCGGCATGCGATAGATGCTCGACATCATCTGCACGCCCTTTTGCACCATGGCGAAGTTCGTCGTGTGCGCGCCGAGATTGCCGAGATTAGAGCCGCGCATGGCGAGGAAGCGGCCCCTTTCGTCGAGCGCCAGTTCGGCTTCGACGGCGAGATCGCGCGCCTGGTAGTCGCTCAAGAATGACTCGTGGCGTTCGCTGATCCACTTTACGGGCCGGCCGAGCCTGCGCGCGGCCCAAGCCACCAGCGCGAATTCCGGATAGATCATGCCGCGGGTGCCGAAATTGCCGCCGACGTCCTGCATCAGCACGCGGACTTTCTCCGGCGGCACATCGAGAATAGCGGCGAGATCGGTCTTGAGCCGCACCGCGCCGCCATTGCCGGCATAGACTGTAAAGCGTCCCGTCGCGGAATCGAACTGCGCGAGCGCGGCGCGCGGTTCCATCGGAACGCCGGTGACGCGCTGAATCCAGGTCTCGAACCGCGCCACATGGGCCGCGCGGGCGAAGGCGGCCTCGGTCGCCGCCGCGTCGCCGAGTTCCGCGTCGAAGCAGACATTGGAGCGCGCGCCGTCGTGGACGCGCGGCGCCTCCTGCCGCGCGGCGGCCGCGGTCTCGACCACGGCGGGCAAAACCTCGTAGTCGATCTCGACGTGTTCGGCGCCGTCCTTGGCGGCATGAAGCGTTTCGGCAACCACCATCGCCACGGCTTCTCCGACGAAACGCGCCTTGTCGGCGGGGAGCGCATGATGCGGCGCTTCGAACGGCGGCTCGCTGCCGCTGTTGCGAAGTTTTGTCTCCGCCGGATGCGGCGACCACGGCTTGTGCGGAATAGGCCGCAGCCCGTCGGCGGCGCAATCGGCGCCGATCAGCACCGCAAGCACGCCGGCGCGGGCCGCGGCTTTGTCCTTGACGATCGCGCGAATGCGGGCGTGCGCGTGCGGCGAGCGCACCATGACGGCATGGACTTGGCCCGGCAGGTTTTCGTCGGCGGTGTAGCGGCCATTGCCGCGAATGAGCCGCAAGTCTTCACGGCGGCGCACCGGTTGGCCGATGCCGAAACTATTGGCGGGCTGCGCGTGTGTCGTCTGGTCCATTGCTCGCCTAATGACGCCGCCTTGATGTTATGGACGCATGCCCGGGCTGACAACCCGCCGCTGTGGATGTAGAAAAAATAGCGGGAGGAAATTGTGACCACTTCGCCCGTCAAGCCCGTTCTTCGCAAGGAAGATCCCGCGCTTTTGTCGGGGCGCGGGCGCTATGCCGACGATCTTCCGGTTCCGGTCGGCACGCTGCATGCCCATGTCATCCGCTCGCCGCACGCGCATGCCGACATTCTGCGTATCGATGCGACGAAAGCGCTAAAGCACGACGGCGTGTGGGCCGTCATGACGGGCGAAGACATCCGCAAACTGTCGGACCCGTTCATGGCGGCGATCAAGGTTCCCGTGCAGCAATGGGCGCTGGCGGTCGAGCGCGTGCGCTATGTGGGCGAACCCGTCGCATTGGTGGTTGCAGAGACGCGCTACCTCGCGGAAGACGCGGCCGAGCTCGTGGCGATCGACTATAAGCCGCTCGAAGCGGTCATCGATCCGCAAGCCGCGTGTCAAGGTTCCGCGCCGCTGTTGCATCCCGAGGCAAAGACCAACGAAATCTCGGTGCGCGAATTCCGTTACGGCGATCCGGCGTCGGTCTTCGCGCGGGCCGATCGCCGCATCGCCATGACGGTTCCCTTTCCGCGGCTGTCGTTCACGCCGATCGAGTGCTACGTGGTTGTGGCGCAGCACAACGCCGCCGAGGGCAGCTACGACGTGCTGGCGAATTTCCAGGGCCCGTTTTCGATACACCCGGTGATGGCGCGCGCGCTGCGCGTCGCCGGACCGAAATTGCGGCTGCGCATTCCGCCGGATTCCGGCGGCAGTTTCGGGATCAAGCTTTCGATCTTTCCCTATATCGTGCTCATCGCGCTCGGCGCGCGCATCACCGGGCGGCCGGTCAAATGGGTCGAGGACCGCATCGAGCATCTGGTCGCGGCAAGTTCGGGACCGAACCGCATCACGCAAATCGAGGCTGCCGTCACCGGGAAAGGCCGCATTCTCGCTTTGAAGCTCGATCAATTGGAGGACTACGGCGCCTTTCTGCGCGCGCCGATGCCGGGACCACTCTACCGCATGCAAGGCGCGGTGACCGGCGCCTACGATATCGAACATGTCGAACTTAAAAATCGCGTCGTGCTGACCAACAAAATGCCGGCAAGCCTCATTCGCGGCTTCGGTGGGCCGCAGCTTTATCTGGCGCTCGAGCGGCTCATCGCGCGCGTCGCGGACGAACTGCGCCTCGATCCGCTCGATGTGATCAAGCGCAATCTCATTCCGCCGCAGAAATTTCCGTACCGCACGGCGGCCGGCGCGCTCTATGACTCCGGCGATTACGGCCGCGCGGTGGAGATCGCGATCGGGGAGGGGCGCCTTGAGGATCTGCTGCGTCGGCGCGCGGCGGCACGCACCGATGGCCGCATCTACGGCATCGGCTTTGCCGCCGTCGTCGAGCCGGCAATGTCGAACATGGGCTACCTCTCGACGCTGATGACCGCGCAGGCGCGCGAGAAAGCCGGGCCGAAGAACGGCGCGGTCTCGATGGCGCGGGTGAATATCGATCCGCTCGGCGCGGTGACCGTCACCGCCGATGTCACCGTGCAAGGCCAAAGCCATGAGACCGTGCTGGCGGAGATCGTCGCCAAGGAGCTCGGGCTGCCGGCGGACGAGATCGAAGTTGTGCTCGAACTGGATACCGCGAAAGACCAATGGTCGATCGCGGCCGGTACCTATTCCAGCCGGTTCGCTTCGGGCACCGCCGTCGCCGCGCATCTTGCCGCCGTGCAGATGCGCGAGAAGCTCAAGGCCATCGCGGCCAAGCAACTCAACGTCCTACCGGAGGATGTCGAGCTTGCGGCGGGAAAAATCCGCAGCCGCTCCAATCCCGATAATGCGCTGCCGTTCGGACGTATCGCGGCGACATCGCACTGGTCGCCGGTGATGCTGCCGGAAGGCATGGCGCCGGCCTTGAGCGAAACCGCGGCGTGGACGCCGCCCGAGCTCGAACCGCCGGCAAGCGACGATCGCATCAACACTTCGCTGACCTACGGCTTTATCTTCGACATGTGCGGCGTCGAGATCGACCCGATGACGTATCAAGTGCGGGTCGATCGTTATGTCTCGATGCACGATGCCGGCCGCATCATGAATCCAAAGATCGCCGAAGGCCAGATCCGCGGCGCCTTCGCGCAAGGCATCGCCGCCGCGCTCTACGAGGAGTTCGCCTATAACGAGGAGGGCGCGTTTCTGACCGGCACCTTCGCGGATTATCTGGTGCCGACGGCCGGCGAAATCCCCGAATGCGAGATTCTGCATTACGAGTCGCCGTCGCCGTTCACCCCACTCGGCGCCAAGGGCCTCGCCGAGGGCAATTGCATGTCGACGCCAGCCTGCATCGCGAACGCGATCACGGACGCGCTCGGCGTCGGCGAGATCGTTCTTCCGGCGACGCCGCGGCGCATCCACGCCGCAATGCAAGCGGCGATGCAAGCCGCGCGGCGGGTGGGCGCAAGAGCATGAAGCCGCGCCCGTTCGATTACATAAGACCCGATACGGTCGAGGAGGCGGTCGCGCTGCTCGCCGAATTCGCCGAGGACGCGCGCGTGCTTGCCGGCGGCCAATCGCTCGTGCCGATGCTGAATTTGCGGCTGATCGAGACGGCCGCGCTCATCGATATTTCCCGGATCGCGGCGCTCGACGCCATCCGCGAGCGTGACGGCGGAATAGAGATCGGCGCGGCGGTCACTCAGAACAAGCTCTTGGCATGGCCGCAGCTCGCGCAGAAATTGCCGCTCGTCGCCGCGGCGCTTCCCTTCGTCGGGCATTTTCAGACCCGCAACAAAGGCACCGTGTGCGGCTCCATCGCGCATGCCGATCCGAGTTCCGAACTGCCGCTGACGCTCGCTGTGCTTGGCGGCGAAATCGTGCTGCGCTCGCGGCGCGGCGAGCGCGTGCTGGGGGCGGGGGACTTTCAGAAAGACATGCTGACGACAGCGCGTGCGCCGGATGAATTGATCGTCGCGGCGCGCTTTCCGGTGGCGAAGTCGCGCGGCGCTTGCTTTCGCGAAGTGGCGCGGCGGCACGGCGACTTCGCCATCATCGCGGTCGCGGCGCTGGCCGAAGACAAGCGCGCGGTGCGGCTCGGCGTCGGCGGCATGGCGGGGCGGCCGATGGTGCGCCAGATCGCCGCGGACGGCGCGACACAAGTCGTCGCCGAATGGGCGAAAGAGCTCGAAGGCTACGAGGATCTGCATGCTTCGGCGGCGATGCGGCGCGATATGTTCCGCAATCTCGCGCCGCTTGCGATCGAAGAGGCGATGCGATGCGCCGCGTGAATCGCGACGAGCGCGTGCGCGTCGCCGTCACGCTCAACGGCCGCAAGCTTTCGGCGGAGGCCGAGCCGCGCATGCTCCTTTGCGATTTCCTGCGCCACGCGCTCGGCGCGACCGGCACCCATGTCGGCTGCGAACACGGCGTGTGCGGCGCCTGCACCGTGCTCATCGATGGCGCCGCTACGCGCTCCTGCCTGACCTTTGCCGTCCAGGCCGAAGGCCGCGACATTAAAACCGTGGAATCGCTCGCGGGAACGGACGGCGCGCTCAATCCGTTGCAGCAGGCGTTCCGCAACAATCATGCGCTGCAATGCGGCTTCTGCACGCCTGGCATTTTGATGTCCTTTACCGACTATCTCGCCCGCAATCCGCGCCCGTCCACCGCCGAAATCCGTGATGTGCTGAGCGGTCACCTGTGCCGCTGCACCGGTTATGCCGGCATTGTCGCTGCGATCGAAGAAGCCGCGCGGGGTGGCTAAAAGCATTCGTGAAATCGTGTCCTGGGCGCAGCGCAGCATGAAATGGTGCGCTGCTGAACCGGGATCTTTGCACAGCCGGAGTGTGGAACATTCCCGGATCTGCGATGCACCGCCATAGCGCGTCGAAGACGCGCGCTCATGGAGCTGCACCGCGTCCGGGAAACGGCCTAAGGACGTGCTTTGCCACATTTCCCCTTCGCGGTCCCTCGGCTATCATGCCCAGAGCGCAATCGTTTCAGACTGGATCGATTGCGCTCTAAGTATTTGATGAGCCATGATCTTTTAGGAAAAACTGCTTCACACCCCGGACCGCGTCCGGGGCGGGCTTTTTCCGGATCATGCTTAGGCCCGGCACGAAAACGGATAGGCATATGCACAACGGCGCTGCGGTGGTTGAACCTCCATCCGACGACGACATTTTCGGTTTCGACGTGCCCGACGCGGCGCTCGAGGCCGCGGCGCAGGCCATGCCGGGCGCGGCGATGTCGTTTCCCAATGCGCCGACCGTCAACATTATCGTTATTTGCTGCAGCTTTGACTGACCATGAAAGACATCCTCGACAAGCTTGAGGATCGCCGCGCCAGCGCGCGGCGCGGCGGCGGCGAGAAGCGCATCGACGCGCAGCACAAGCGCGGTAAGCTCACGGCGCGCGAGCGCATGGAATTGCTGATGGACCGCGACTCGTTCGAGGAACTCGACATGTTCGTCGAGCACCGCTCCAACGAATTCGGCATGGAGAAGTCGAAAATCGCGGGCGACGGCGTGGTGACCGGCTTCGGCACCGTCAACGGCCGCACGGTGTTCGCCTTCGCCAAGGATTTCACCGTGTTCGGCGGCTCGCTGTCGGAGACGCACGCGCAGAAGATCATCAAGATCCAGGACATGGCGATGCGCGCGCGCGCGCCGATCATCGGCCTGTTCGACGCTGGCGGCGCGCGCATCCAGGAAGGCGTTGCCGCGCTGGGCGGTTACGGCGAAGTGTTCAAGCGCAATGTCATCGCGTCCGGCGTCATTCCGCAGATTTCGGTGATCATGGGCCCGTGCGCCGGCGGCGACGTCTATTCGCCGGCCATGACCGATTTCATCTTCATGGTGCGCGACACGAGCTACATGTTCGTCACCGGGCCCGATGTGGTGAAGACGGTGACCAACGAGATCGTCACCGCGGAAGAGCTCGGCGGCGCCTCGGTCCACGCCACCAAAAGCTCGATCGCCGACGGCGTCTACGACAACGATGTTGAGACGCTGTTGCAAATGCGGCGGCTGATCGATTTCCTGCCGGCAAACGCGGCGTCCGGCGTGCCGGAATGGCCGTCGTTCGACACGGTCGAGCGCACCGAGAAATCGCTCGACACGCTGGTGCCCGATAATCCCAACAAGCCCTACGACATCAAAGAGCTTATCCTCAAAGTCGTCGACGAAGG
>DASPWC010000205.1:0-6268 GCA_035622055.1 Xanthobacteraceae bacterium
TGCCGCGCAGCGACTGCGGCACCACGACATTTTGCGGCGTCGGAGCGATGTCTAGGATCGTCCCGTCGATGTCGAGAAGGATGGCCAAATTCCCGACGCTGGGAATCGGGGGCAATGGTGCAACGGCCATGGCGATTTCCGCTTAGAATCAACCCGAACCTGGGGAAAATAGCACGCCCCCAACTAGTAGAATGTCCTGGGGGGAACTCGGTTCCCGGCGGTTTTATTTGCCCATACGATTAAGTCATTTTATCGGACCGCAAACAGGGGCTTTGCCGCACTGCTCGCGGGGGTTGCGCATGCTCTCTCAGGGCCGGAACAAAAAAACAAGACGGCCGGGTCGAGGGGATCTAGCTCGCCAGCATGGGCCGTGTCGGCATTGCCGAATTGAGCGCGTCGTAAATGACGCGGCCGAGCGTCGAAATCTGATACGGTTTGCGCAAGACCGGGAATTCGGGATTGCTGTCGAACACCTTGGCATAACCGGTCGTGAGCACGACCGGAATACGCGGATAGAGCTGCAAGAGCATTCGGGCGAGCTCCAGTCCATCCATCGCGCCGGGCAATACCACGTCGCTGAAGACCAAATTGATTTCCTTGCCGGAGGCGAGAAGGTCCAGCGCCGCCGCTGCCGTGTCTACTTCGGTCGTCCGATAGCCGAGTTGCTCCAATAGCGAGACCGCGGCTTTCCTGACATCGGCATTGTCCTCCACGACGAGGATGGTCTGCCATTCGGCCGCCGCATATTCCGCTTCGTCTTCCGGCGAGGGAGCGGCAAGCGACGCGTGACTTCGGGGCAGATACATGGTCACTCTGGTTCCCACGCCGACTTCGCTGTTGATCGATATGGTGCCGTCCGATCGCCGCGCGAAACCGTACACCTGCGATAGGCCAAGGCCGGTGCCCTTGTCGGGAGCCTTGGTCGTAAAGAACGGCTCAACCACCCTGGAAACGATATCGGGCGCGATGCCGCTTCCGGTATCGGCGACACTAAGCGCGACAAAATCGCCGCTGATATCCTCCGGCAAATCGCCGGGATAGAGATGGACATTGCTCGCCGAAATGGTGATGCGACCGCCTTCGGGCATGGCATCGCGGGCGTTGACGGCGAGATTTACCAGCGCCAGTTCAAGCTCCGATTTGTCGGCGCGAACGGGCCATGTCGAATTGGGAACGTCGATCTGGAATTTAATATTGACATGCATCGATCCGGCCAAGACATCGCGAATGGCCTGAACCGCCTCGGCGAGACTGATCACGGTCGGGCTGAGCGGCAGCGTACGCGAGAACGACAATAGCTGTCGCGTTAAGTTTTCGCCGCGCGCGGCCGCCATTTCGATGGCCTGCAAGGCGCGAATGTCTTTTGCGTCTTGTAGGCGCTTTTTCAGGCCTTGGGCGTGGCCGCTTACGATCATCAGGAGATTGTTGAAGTCGTGAGCGATGCCGCCGGTCAATTGACCGATCGCGTCCATCTTCTGCAAATGCGCGGTCCGCCGTTGTGCGCGTTCGAGCGCAGCGGCGGCCTCTTTTTCCGCCGTAACGTGCCGTCCGGCGACGTAGATCAGTCCCTTGCTCTCGGTCATGGTCCACTGCAGCCAGCGCCACGATCCGTCCTTGTGCCGGAAGCGGTTTTCCATGCGTACGGTGGGCACGCCATGCGCCAGCCGAGCGCGTTCCGCGATCGCCGCCGCCGCGTCCTCGGGATGGCGCAGTTCGCTCACATGCATGGATTTGATCTCGTCCTCGGTCCAGCCCAGCAATCTGGTCCAGGCTGGATTGATGCTCAGGAAATAACCTTCGAAATTAGACACGGCGAGCAGGTCTTCCGAGACGTTCCAGATGCGGTCGCGCTCCAGCGTCCGGCGCTCGACTTCCTCTTCGAGCTTTTCGCTGAGCAAGCGGAGTTCGGCTTCGATGCTCAAGCGCGCTTGCTCGGCTCGCATACGTTCGAGCGCAAAGCCGAGCTGACGCGCCAGCGTCAGCGCAAGTTCGATTTCTTCCGGATCGAACTGCCTGGTCGCATCGTAGTAAACCATGAACTTGCCCGCGACCCTGCCTTCGGCCATGAGCGGGATGAAAGCCAGCGCGCCGATACCTTCCTGTTTGACCATCGCCTTGATGCGATGGTCGAGATCGGCAGCGTCGATGTCGGTTATGCAAACAGGATGGGGATCCGTCTCGCCGCACGCCCAGGGCGAATGTCCCGTTGTGACGCGCCGGTAACCGTCGGACAACCCGCGCCAAGCGGCAAACCGCATCACGCGGTCGCGATCGCAGCGCAAAATCGAGGCGCGGCTGCAATGCATTGCGTCCATGATGGCGTCCAAACCCGCGTCGTAGATGCCCTTGACGGTTTCCGCGCGATAAAGCCGATTGGTGAAGCGGTAAAGCGCCGCCTGCTCGTCGGCCCGGCGCCTTACGAGCGCTTCGGCGCGCTTGCGCGCCGTGACATCGCGCGCAATCTTCGAGGCGCCGACGATCTTGCCATGCTGGTCGCGCATCGGCGAGATCGTCAGCGAAACGTCGATCAGCCGGCCGTCCTTGCAGCGCCGGACGGTTTCGTAGTGCTCGATTCTTTCGCCGCGCCGGATCTGCCTCAGGATTTGCCGTTCTTCGTCCTGCATATTAGCTGGAATGATTGTCGTAATCGGCTTGCCGATCATTTCTTCGGAGGTATAGCCGAACAGATGCTGCGCGCCTGGATTCCAGCTGACGACGATGCCGTTGAGATCCTTGCTGACGATCGGATCGTCAGCGGATTCCACGATGCTGGCAAGCTGCCGGCGCGCCTGTTCGCCGCTTCGCTGACCGGTGACGTCGAGAAGCGAAGCGATCCATCCTCCGACCTTGCCGTCCGCGTCCAGCTCAGGCCGGTAGGCGATGGCGAGAGTGCGTCGGCCGGTATGAGGGAATTCCAGTTCGCATTCGAAATCCACGGACTCGCCTCGCAGCACGATCTCGATATAAGGCCGCAGCGCGGCCAAGCCGAGCGCGCCGATAACTTCCTCGATCGTTTTGCCGAGAACTTCGTTTCGCCCGCGGCCGATAAGATGTGCATAAGCCTCGCTGACAAACCGGTAGCGTAGATCGCGGCCGCAACGCACCAGCATGAAGGGAGTGCGATTGATGACCGACTGCAGCTCCGCGGCACTGGCGCGCAGCGCTTCCTCGGCGCGCTTGCGCTCCGTCAGCTCCTGAAAGCTACAGACCGCGCCGTCGACCGCGCCGTGTTCGCCCCGAAGCGGGGCGACATTCATCAGCACCGGGACCTGTGAACCGTCCGGCCTTTCGATGACGAGCTCCGCGCTCATGACGGTCTTGCCCGTGCGCAGCGCGACGGCGACCGGCGCGGCGGCGAAGGCAAGTGCCGCGCCATCGGGCGTGTAACGGCGGAAATTTCCAGCCGATGTCTCGCTCGGATCGTCGAGCCGTGGCGCTCGGCCCCACAGTTCGACCGCGCGCCGGTTGTAACGAGCCAGGCTGCCGTCGGCGCGGCACACGCAAAGCCCGGTGGGAATCGCGTCCAGCGCGCTTTGCTCGATCCCGATGAAGGCGTCGAAGCCTAGTCGCGTTGAGGCGGTCTTGGATGCGTGGCCAGTCATTACACGGTTCCCCGGACAACACCGCAACGCCGCGACTCCCGGAAAGTTCCTCTTACTTCAAGCCCTTGCGCCCATAACCGACTGCTGAAAAAGGGACCTATGGAAGGCGGCTGCCGGGTGGCAAAGTAGCACTCCCATTTCGCCGTGCCACCTGCCGCGAGCCAATCTCGCCGGGGACTTCTCGTTGTTCTGCCTAAACACCTGAAAAACCCGGCTTGTCTCCCAGGACAGCGGCCGGCTTTTGTCATAGGAACCGAACGACGCAAACTCGCATTAAATTAAGGGAAGAATGTACAACGGCAACGGTTGGGTGGTTTTGTGGAATATTTCCTTGCACGCCGCGAACTGCGTCAGCCCTTGGAGATAAGCGATCCTTCTCCCGTCGACAGCGTGCAGAAGATGTGGGTGTCGGTCGGTCAGGCCGCGACCATCGGCATTTTTCTCATTCTGTTCGGTGCCTTTCTTTACGTCGGACGTGCCATCCTGCTGCCGATCTTCGCCGCCGCGGTGATTTCGCTGACGCTGGCGCCGATCATCAAGTCGGCAAAACGTTTCGGCATCTCGCCTTGGATCACAGGCCTTTTGATTTTGGCTGTCGCGGTTGGCGGTGTGTGCTTGGCGGCGACCACCCTCGCCGGACCGGTGAGCGAATGGATTGGCCGCGCTCCTGAGATCGGCGCTACGATCAAGCAAAAACTCTCGGTATTCGATCAGCCGCTCGCAGCGCTGTACGAGCTGGAGAAGACTCTGTTCGGCGGCGATACGACGCTGAAGATCAGCCAACCTGCGTCCGACTACGTTCTGCCTGTTATGGCCTTTCTTACGCCGGCTGCGGGCGAGCTGCTGCTGTTTTTCGCTACTTTATTCTTCTTTCTGGTCGGGCAGATCGAACTCCGCAATCAGCTTGTTTCGATGTTCGGCAGCCGCGAAGCCAAACTGCGGTTTCTTAAAATAATGCGCGATGTCGAACGCAATCTCGCCGGCTATCTGACCGTCGTCACGATCGTCAACGCGACGCTCGGAGCAATTGTCGCGCTTGGAGCGTGGCTGTTCGGCTTTCCCGATCCGATCATGTTCGGGCTGCTTGCGGCAGTGTTGAACTACGTGCCCTATATCGGTCCGGCGCTGATGGTGATTGTGTTGTTCGGCATCGGCCTCGTGACATTCCCCTCGCTCGGTCAAGCCGTCATCGCGCCGCTCGGTTTCGTTGCGCTGACAACCGCGGAAGGACATTTCATCACGCCGACGATTGTGGGCCGCCGTTTCACGCTCAATCCGCTTTTGGTATTTCTCGCCATCGCGTTCTGGACCTGGATGTGGGGGCCGCTCGGCGCCTTCCTGGCGGCGCCGCTATCGATCATCGTCCTCGTGGTCTTCCAGCATCTATTTCCCATGGACGACGTGCGGTTGCCGGAGTGACCGGAACCTTTTAGGCTCTGCGAGCTTATTCGAGCAAACCCGGCATCCCCAGTTGTTGGAGTAAAACCCATGAATTCTGCCTCGACTGTTCCACATGATCTTCGCGAGACGGAGAAAGACGCGCGTGCCGGTGCCCGGGAAATCAAGGAGGCTACCGCCGGCGCCTCAAAAGACATTCAGGACGATCTGCAGGCGCTGCGTGACGACTTCGGCCGGCTCGCCGCGCAGGTTGGCGAGATTCTCGCCAATAGGGGCAATGCCGCCTGGCGGCATGCCAGCGCGCATGTCAAATCGCACGTCGACGGCGCGATGTCCGATGCCCAGGAAAAAGGCCAGGAGGCGGTCGACGCGATGCGCGACGTTACCGATAATCTCGTCGCCGCGATCGACGATTCGCTCGAGAAACGGCCCTACGCGACCCTTGCCATCGTAGGCGGCCTCGGCTTCCTTTTGGGGGCGATGTGGCGTCGTTAGGACTGGCGCCGGTCCAATTGGCGGCTTTGAAGAGCGTGCGGGCTTGGCCATGCTGAAAGGCCTGATTCGGGAAGGCATCTTGTCGATTCAGGCCAAGAGCGGCGCGAGCGGCGCTGTCATGGCCTGGACCGCGGTCATGGTCTTGGCCCTGCTCACGGCATTCGTTTTTATCTGCGTAGCCGGCTACGATTGGCTGTCCCTGCAACTCGGCCCGGTCTTCGCCGGGCTGGTGATGACTGGAATCTTCCTCTTTTTTGCAATCGTCGCCGCAGTCGTCGGCTCCGTGCTTCGCCGCAGGGCCAAAGAGCGCGCCATCCTCGCGCGCGCCGCGAAAGCGCATGCGCCCTCCTGGCTGCTTGATCCGAGAACGCTCGCAACGGCGATGCAAATCGGCCGGGAAATCGGCTGGCAGCGCGTTGTTCCGCTCGCGCTCCTCGGTTTTTTCGCGGCGCAATGGGCGCGCGAGCGCCGCGACCGCGGCGAGCAACAAAATTAGAAAATAACGAGATTGGGACAGGGCGCCAATACCGGATATCGGTCCGGCATTGGCGCGCTTTGCACTAGTGCCCGCTGTCGCTTTGAGACTGCGATGGCGACGGCGACGGCGAGGACGCGGCCGGCGGCGGGCCCATCATATTGAATCTCGCCTTCTGCTCGTCACTCAGCGAAGCGTAGAATTTTTCGAGGTCGGGACGGACGGATTTGATGGCATCGCTCATCGCGCTCAGCCGGGCTTCGACCGTATCGAGCCGCGCCTGCGGCGATTGCGGCAC
>DASPWC010000206.1:0-2189 GCA_035622055.1 Xanthobacteraceae bacterium
GCCAACTTAATCCGGAGCCGGAAGGTTCGGCGTGTCGGCAATGACCGACGCGTTCAACGCTGAAATATCGGCGCCACGGCGCGTGGCCCAATCCGTCAGGTTCGGCGGACGATAGCTTCCATCGCTGTTCCAGCGCGCGAAGACGGACGCATCGATCGTTTCGTTGACGTTGGTGGTCGCGCCGTCCTCGGTTTGCGCCGGCGGCGCGCCGATTGGCCTGTAATATGGCGGGCTGAAGTGATGATAGATCCCGTACATGAATTCGCGGTACGAGTCGGAGATAGGTGCGGTCAGCACGTTGCCATCCAATTCGACGTCGTTGCGGAATGCAAGTCCGTGCAGAGACGCTTTGCGCATGAGCCAGCGCAGCGGTATCTGTGGCAGCAGATCGCTTTCGTAACCGCCGCCGACATTGGCATGCGCGCCGACGAACCAGCGCTGCTCGACGTCGGTTAACGGGCGCGGCGGGTAAGTTTCCGGATCGGTTTTGCCGCCCGTTTTGATCGTCCATAGCGTGGGCGAAAAGGCCCGCCTGTGCTCGTCGATCGCCAGCGCATGAAATCCGTTGTCGATGGGACGCCGCAGGCCAGTGGTTAGAAAGCCCAACGTCGAGCGGCTGATGCCCGGAATGTTGAGGAACGGGATGCCGAGCTCGCCGACCGTCTCCCATACGCCGACGAATTTTATGTGGATGGCCATCGAATATTTGATCATCCATTGCTCCTCGATCGTGGCGCCGGCGGGCGCTCCGCCGCCGCTTTCGTCCAAAAGCTCCCATATCGTCAGCTCATCCTTCCGGCGATACCGGTTGTAAAGCTGGTTGACCCCGAGCGGCGCGCCGGGCTTCAGGAGCCCGCATTTCGCGATGAAGCCGGCCAAGCTGCGGGCCGTATAGGCGCCGCGGCTGAAGCCGAAAATGAAGGTATCGTCACCGGGATCGTAGTTCTCGATCAGCCACTGATAGGCATCAGTGATGTCTCGGTCGAGGCCGTAACCGAACAAACCGCCCAAGGCGCCGTTGACGCCCTTTTCGTAATAGGAGCGCTGGACCGAACCGTCAGTGCCGGCCGGAGCGCACAGCGACCGCACCCGCCAGACATTGGTGTTGTCGCCGACGGCGTTCCACGTGCCATCCAACAACACCGCGAGCCTCTTACTCCGCGGGGGTGTCGCTATCGCCGGTGCTTCGGGCACGGCTTCGATCCTTGAACGGGAACAACGCGCAAGTGTAATCGATTAAGCTTGAAACGATCGCAGTCTAGAACAAAATCGGTGAGATTTCAGCGATGTTCGACGCCTTGGATACATGCGGCGTGCCGCCGGGCTGCCGGATCGCGCCGTGTCAGGCGCTGTCGAGGTAAAATGACGGCGCTTGCCGGCGAGCTGCAGGCACGAATCGCGCAGAAACTCTCCGGCGGCGTGTTAACGAACCTTTCCGTGAGCATCGCCTCAACCGACGTCAAATATGCCGTGATCAATAATCGGCGGCACGATCCCGCCGCATGGAAATCGTGCCCAAAAAGGCTAGGGTGGTCGCCTTTGTGGGCGGCGGCAAGCTGGCTTTCGTCGCGCGCATGAACCTGCCGGCCATCACGATACCGGAGCGGTCCTATCTTCGATCCTCGCTCGCCGAAATAGCCGATAAGATCAGGGAAGGGCTCAGCGACACGGTGGCGGAAGCGGTGAAGTAAGCAGCGCACATATTGCGTCGAACCTAACGAACTTTCGATACAAAAAATTCAGCAATGGAGCCTGGTCGCCATGGTTGTGATGCCGAGATTGCGTACTTTTCGTCTTTCGCTCAGCCGAGACGACAGCGGAGTGTCCTGCAACGCACAGGGGTTTTTCGCTCGCGCCATTCCGCTTTTGGAAAGACACGGTTCTTGGACCGCTCGGCCCATCGACAGGCTGAACACCGAGCTGACGGCCTGCTGTCGACTCCCCATCGACGTTTCGGCGAAGAAAGGCGCTTTGGCGCTGATAGCGAACGCGTTCAATCGCGGCGATTTCGCCATGGCCGCAATCGCGGCCGTGCAAATGCAATTTCTCGATCCGCCGGGGCTTGGGAAAACGGAAACAATTGCCGAATTGAAGAATCGCGCTGCGGAACTTCACCGCAGTGGTTTGCCCAAAGTCTGGGAAGAAGGGGAGCACCCTCGAACCGGTACGCCGCCGAATCCGGGCTGGTT
>DASPWC010000207.1:0-3411 GCA_035622055.1 Xanthobacteraceae bacterium
GAATTCTCGCCCGGCCATTCCAGCGAAGCGGCGCTCATTCGCCAGGGCTATGGCGACGTCGAGACGGCGTTTCGCGAGGCGCCGCATGTCGTCGAACTCGAATTGACGGTCGGACGGCATTCCGGCGTTCCGCTGGAAACGCGCGGTGCCATCGGCCGCTACGATGCCGCGCGCGGTATTCTCGAATTGCACGGCGCGGCCAAGGTGCCGCACCGCAATCAGGAACTCCTGGCGCGCATGCTCGCGCTGCCGCCAAGCGCGATCCACGTTCATGAATCCCATGTCGGCGGCGGCTTCGGCGTTCGCGGCGAGCTTTATCCCGAGGATGTGCTGATCTGCGTCGCCGCCAAGCGCTTCAACCGGCCAGTGAAATGGATCGAGGACCGCCGCGAGCACCTAATCGCCGCCAATCACTCGCGCCAGCAGGTGCATAAGATCCGCGCCGCGGTGGACGAAAACGGGGTGATTCTCGCCATCGACGACCGCTACTTTCACGACCAGGGCGCCTATGTGCGAACGCACGCGGCGCGCGTCGTGCATATGACGGCGGGAATTTTGCCCGGACCCTACCGGGTACCGGCCTATCGCGCGGTCGGACATTTCCGCCTTACCAACAAGACGCCGGCCGCGACCTACCGCGCGCCCGGCCGCTATGAGACGACTTTCGTGCGCGAGCGTCTCGTCGATGCGATCGCGCACAAGCTCAAGATCGACGGCATCGAATTGCGCCGCCGCAATGCGATTACCGCCAATGAAATGCCGTATCCGCGGCCGCTCGAAGCGCTCGGCGAGGAAATTCATTACGACAGCGGCGACTATGTCGGGCTGCTCGACAAGCTCCTGGCCAAGATCGGGTGGGACGCCCTCAACGCGGCGGTGAAGAAACGCAAGGCCGCGGGCGAACTCGTCGGCATCGGACTTTCGATGTTCGTGGAGAAAAGCGGGCTTGGCCCCACCGACGGCGTAAAAATTTCCGTCGATACATCCGGCATGGTCGAGGTCGTCACCGGAGGCGCTTCGCTCGGCCAGGGCTTCGAGACCGTGATGGCGCAAGTCGCAGCCGATGCGCTCGGCGTCGACTATCGGCGCTGCCGCGTGATCCACGGACAAACCGACCGTATCCCGTTCGGCATCGGCGCCCACGCCTCGCGTGCCACCGTGATGACGGCATCCGCGACGCACATCGCGGCCTTGAACGTGCGGCGCAAGGCGCTCGCGGTCGCAGCCGAATTGTTGCAGGCTTCGCCCGACGCGCTCGACATCGTCGACGGCGAAGTGGTGCGCAAGGACAGGGAAAAGGACGGCAAAAAGGACGGCAAATCCGGACCCTCGACCACCCTCGGCGCGATCGCACAGAATCTTTCTCCGACCGCGAAAGCCCGCGGCGACCGCGAGCCGGGCCTCGCCGCCGATGGCTGGTTCAGGACCGAGCACCAGGTCTACCCCTACGGCAGTCATGTCGCCGTGGTGCGGGTCGACCGCGAGACCGGCGGCGTCTGCATCGAGCGCTACTGCATCGCCTACGACATCGGCCGCGCGATCAATCCGGCGCTGGTCCACGGCCAGATCGTCGGCGGCTTCGCCCAAGGTCTGGGCGGCGCCCTGTTCGAAGAATTCACCTACAGCGATCGCGGCGATCCACTGGCGGTGACCTTCGCCGATTATTTGCTCCCGGCCGTGCACGAGACGCCGGCCCCCGAAGTCTTGCTGCGTCAGGACTACACGTCTCCGCTCAATCCGCTCGGCATCAAAGGCGCCGGCGAGAGCGGCATCACCGCGGTCGGCGCGACGATCGCCTCCGCCATTGACGACGCCATCGGCATGCCGGGCGCGGTGCGCAAATTGCCGGTGACGCCGCAGCGGCTCAAGCAGCTATTGGCGCAAAAATAAATTCAATCCAGCCGCACGCCGATCGCCTTAACCAGCGGCGTCCAGCGCGCGATTTCCGCGTTCATGAACTCGTCGAATTTCTCTGTCGTCCAGTCCGGCACCGGAATGACCGCCGCATCGACGAGCGATTGCCGATAGGCGCCGTCCGCCATCGCTTCGCGGTTTGCACCGTCGATGTCGCCGATAATCGGCTTCGGCGTGCCGGCCGGGGCAAACAGCCCGAGCACCTGTTGCGTCACCAGCCCCGGCACTCCCGCTTCGACCGCGGTCGAAATTTCGGGTGCGATGACGAGACGCGTGGGATTGGTGATGGCGAGCAAGCGCAGCTTGCCGGCGCGATGAAATTCCAGCACCTGATTGGTCATTGCCGGGATGATCATCGGAATTTGCCCGGCGATGGCGTCGGCAATGGCCGGCCCGGCGCCCCGATACGGCACGTGCGGCAGGTCGGTCATGCCGGCCAGCGATTTCAAGAGCTCGCCGCTGAGATGATTCAGCGTTCCGGTGCCGGCCGAGCCGTACGACATCTTGCCGGGATTGGCCTTTACATAGGCGATAAGCTCTTGAAGATTGCGCACGGGCACGCCGGGATTGACCGCAATCGCAAAGCAGGTGATCGCCACCATCGAGACCGGCGTTAGATCCTTCATTGGATCGAGCAGCGGATGCTCGCGCAGGATCATTTCGGTGAGGTGGATCGACGAGCTGCCGAGAAAAATCGTGTAGCCGTCGGGCGGCGCATGGGCGACGAGCTGCGCCGCGAGCGAACCGCCCGCGCCGGGCTGGTTGTCGACAAAGACGGTGCCGAGGCTAGTCTTGACCTTGTCGGCCCACGGCCGGCCGATAATGTCGAACACCCCACCGGGGGGAAATGGAAGAACGAGCCGGATGGGCCGGTCCGGATAAGCGGCCGCGGCAGCCGAACGCGTCCGCAACCGGAGCGCGGCGGCGCTCGCCGCGAAAGCCAAAAATTTCCGGCGTGGAAGTCTCATGGCATCCTCGCTTGACGCCGAGTTTTTATTGCGTCGGCGCTTTTTCAGTCTACCTTGGCGCCTGAAAACTTGACCACCTTAGCCCATTTTTCGGTTTCGCCGGCGATGAAGCTTGCGAACTGAGTGGACGGCATCGGCACGGTTTCACCGCCGAGATCCTTGATCGGCGCCTTGAAAGCCGTATCGGCGAGGATGGCTGTGATGTTGGCGCTGAGCCTGTCGACAATCGCCGCCGGGGTCGCCTTGGGCGCGCCGATTCCATTCCACGCCGACGCTTCGAATCCCGGCAAAGCTTCGCTGATCGCGGGAACATCCGGCAGCACATCGGATCTGGTCGCCCCGGTCACGGCCAGCGCCCGCACCTTGCCGGCCTTGATCGGACCGATCGCCGTCGACACCGTGACGATGAACGCCTGAACTTGCCCGGCGAACAGATCGGCGAAGGCCGCGGCCGGGCCCCGATAGGCCACATGAACCAGGTTGAGGCCGGCCATCAATTTCAATAGCTCGGCCGCGACATGCATCGGCG
>DASPWC010000208.1:0-8363 GCA_035622055.1 Xanthobacteraceae bacterium
GATCACGATTGCCGCCGGCTGAATGCCTTGAGCCCACACCGGCGCATTTGGACCGGGGCGGAACATAACGGCGAGCCTCGCCGCGATCAATGATCGTGGCTGGCCGAAGCGCCGAACGCTCTTTATGCTCTTCGTCCGCAGGGCGGCTCAGCTTCACGATCTTGCATGCCAGGAGCGTCGCGTTGATGCCGTTCGGCATCATGGACTGCAAATCCGGTCTGCGAAAGGGAATTTGCCCGCAAATTCCGGCCATTAGAGGGAAAATGACCGATCAAATCGCGGTGGCGGATGACGGCGGCGTTCGCATCATTCGGATGAATCGCCCGGAAAAGAAGAATGCATTGACGCAGCCAATGTACGCGGAGATGACCCGCGCACTGCATGACGCCGAACGCAGCGAGGCCATTCGTTGTGTCATATTCGCCGGCAGTCCCGGTGCATTCTGTGCCGGCAGCGATATTTCGGATTTTCAGAAGCGGGCCGATGGCGGACTAAAGCCGGTCACCATCGATTTCCTTCACGCGTTGGCGCGGAACACCAAGCCACTTCTTGCCGCGGTCGACGGCCTCGCTGTCGGCATCGGTACGACTATGCTGCTACATTGCGATTATGTTGTTGCGGCGACCGGCACGACGTTTTCGACGCCGTTTACCAAGCTCGGCCTTATACCGGAAGCCGCCTCCAGCCTGCTCGGCCCGCTGCGCATGGGCTACGCGCGGGCCTTTGCGCTCCTGGTGATGGGACTTCCTCTCTCCGCGGAAGACGCTAAAGCTGCTGGACTCGTCAACGCGGTGGTCGACGCCACGGCGCTTGAGGATACCGCGTTGCAAGCGGCGCGCGAGATCGCGGCATTGCCGCTCGGCGCGATCGCCGTGGCGCGCAAGCTTTTGCGCGGCGATCTTGACGCTATCGTCAAGCGCGTTGATACCGAGGCCATGCATTTCAAGGAACGCTTGCAATCCGACGAGGCGCGCGCCGCTTTCGCCGCATTTCTGGCGCGTAAGAAGTGAGGCCGCCGTGTCATTGGCCGGCAAAACATTGTTCGTCACCGGCGCCTCACGCGGTATCGGCCTTGCGATCGCGTTGCGCGCCGCTCGCGATGGAGCCAATATTACAATTGCGGCAAAAACCGAAAAGCCGCACCCGAAGCTTTCCGGGACGATTTACACCGCCGCCGAGGACATCGAACGCGCCGGCGGGAAAGCTCTGCCCATCGCGCTCGATGTTCGCGACGAAACGACCGTCAAAGCCGCGCTGGCGCAAACGGCATTGCGGTTTGGTGGGATCGATATCGTGGTGAACAATGCAAGCGCGATAGCGCTTACGCCCGCTGTCGACACCGACATGAAGCGCTTTGACCTGATGCACCAGATCAATGCGCGCGGCACATTCGTCGTGTCAAAGTGGGCGGTCGATTATCTGGAGAAAGCGGCCAACCCGCACATTCTCATGATTTCGCCACCGCTCGACATGAAGGAGAAGTGGTTTGCGCCGCATACCGCCTATTCGATGGCGAAGTTTGGCATGAGCCTGGTCGTCCTCGGGCTCGCTGGCGAGCTTCGGCCAAAGGGTATCGCGGTCAACGCGTTATGGCCGCGCACCGTAATCGCCACAGCCGCGGTGCAGAACCTGCTCGGCGGCGAAGCCGTGATGCAGCGCGCGCGCAAGCCGGAGATCGTAGCGGACGCAGCTTACGCGATCTTCGTCAAACCGGCGCGCGAATTCACCGGCCGTTTTCTTATCGACGACAGTTTCTTGGCGGAAAATGGCGTCGGTGACTTTGACTGCTATCGGGTCAACCCGGCGCAGGAATTGGCTCCCGATTTCTTCGTGCCTGAAGACGCACCACCGCCCGCCGGCGTTTCCATTGGAGTTCGAAAGTGAGCTATAGCGCGCCGCTGGCCGCGATCGCTTCGGCGATGAAATACGGCACCTCGCTCGTGCCGTTCGTCGAGCAAGGCCTGTTCGGCGAACTCGGCATACAAGACATCGACGCCGTCGTTGCCGAAGCGGGCCGCTTTGCCGCGCAGGTGATCGCGCCGCTCAACCGTGTCGGCGATACTTTTGGCACGCCGTTTAAAAACGGCGTCGTCACCACCGCGCCGGGCTGGAAAGAAGCTTATCGCGCCTGGCGTCTGGCCGGATGGAACGCCGTGACGGCACCGGCCGAATGGGGCGGCCAGGCGTTGCCGCAAATCGTCAACGCCGCCTGCACCGAAATGTGGCATGCCGCCTCGATCGGTTTCGCCAACGGACCGATGCTCACGATGGCGGCAATCGACGCCCTCAATGCGCATGGCAGCGACGCGCTCAAACGCGCCTATCTGGAAAAACTCGTGTCCGGCGAATGGACGGGCACGATGCAGCTCACCGAGCCGCAGGCCGGCTCCGACGTCGGCGCGCTGCGCACGCGCGCAGAACGCGCCGCCGACGGCTCCTATCGGATCAAGGGGCAAAAAATCTTCATCACCTACGGGGAGCACGATTTCACGGAGAACATTATCCATTTCATACTCGCCCGGTTGCCTGATGCGCCGCCCGGTACGCGGGGAATTTCGCTGTTCCTCGTACCCAAATTTCTGCTCAACGCCGACGGCTCGCTTGGCACCCGCAACGACGTGCGCGCGCATTCCGTCGAGCACAAGCTCGGCATCCACGGCTCGCCGACCTGCACGATGATCTTGGGGGATGACGGAGGCGCCACGGGCTTTCTGATCGGAGAAGAGAACGCCGGCATGGCATGCATGTTCACAATGATGAACCGTGCGCGGCTTGCGGTCGGCCTGCAAGGCGTCGGCGTTGCCGAATGCGCCACCCAGCAGGCGCTGGCCTATGCGCGCGAACGCCGTCAGGGTCGTGCGACCGGCGTGACCTCGTCGCAATCGGCGCCCATTATTGCGCATCCCGACGTGCGGCGGATGCTGTTGACGATGCGCGCCCTCACCCAGGCTGCGCGCGTTATTTGCTACGCGACCGCACTCGCGATCGACCGTAGTGAACGCGGCGATGATGAAGCGGCGCGAAGCGACGCGCATCGTCAGGCTTCGCTGCTGACGCCCATAGCCAAAGCGTTCTCGACCGACATTGGCAATGAAGTCACTTCGCTTGGTATTCAGGTCCATGGCGGGATGGGCTATATCGAAGAAACCGGCGCCGCACAGCTATTTCGAGACGCACGGATTGCAGCTATTTACGAGGGCACCAACGGGGTTCAAGCTATCGATCTCGTCACCCGCAAACTGCCGCTTGCCGACGGGGCCACCGTCGCCGCCCATTTAAATGAGTTGCGTGACGTCATCCGCTCGCTCGATGCGAGTAACGATCCCGGCTTCGGCTGGACGGCTGTCCGGCTCGGCGATGCAGTTGAGAGCCTGGAGCGCACGACTAACTGGCTGCTCGCTCGCCTAGCAAAGGAGCCGGACACGGCACTTGCCGGGGCAAGTCCTTATTTGCGCCTGTTCGGTCTCGCCACCGGCGGCTGTTTATTGGCAAAAGAGGCGCTCGCGGCCATGCGGCTCGGCGAGGATGCAACGGCCCGTCTCGCACTGACGCGCTTTTTTGCCGAGAATCTCGCCGTAGGCGCCGGCGCGCTCGAACGCACCGTGATCGAAGCGGCGCCGGGCGTCATCGGAGGCGATGCCGCACTGGCGGCGCCGTAGCGTGGGAGCGCAGCGAACACCGTCGCTCCGTTATCGCGCACGCGCGTATGGGTTTCACGGAAGCTCGCGTCGTCCTACATTGGCCTAAATGTCCACACTTTTGATCACCCATCCGGCCTGCCTCGAACATTTGACGCCGCTCGGTCATCCCGAACGGCCAGACCGGCTGCGTGCCGTCGAACGCGCGCTCGAGGCGGAGAAATTCCAGATGCTCGCGCGGGTGCAGGCGCCGCTCGCGCCACTTGAGGTTATCGCGCTTTGTCACCCGATGGATTACATCGAGGCGCTACGCGAGGCGGCGCCCAAGGAAGGCATAGTCCATCTCGACGCCGACACCGCCATGTCGCCGGGCACGTTCGAGGCCGCTTTGCGCGCCGCTGGCGGGGCGACGTACGCAGTCGACGAGGTGATGACCAAGAAAGCTGCCAATGCCTTTGTCGCCACCCGGCCTCCCGGCCATCACGCGGAGACGGCGCGCCCGATGGGCTTTTGTCTGTTCGACAACGCCGCGATTGCCGCGCGTTACGCGCAGAATCGTCACGGCATCGCGAGCGTGGCGATTATCGATTTCGATGTCCACCACGGCAACGGATCGCAGGAGATCTTCTGGTCGGACAAAACAGTCATGTATTGCTCGACACACCAGATGCCGCTGTTTCCCGGAACCGGGGCGACTGGCGAGACCGGCGACCACAATACCGTCGTCAACGCGCCATTGCGGCCCGGTGACGGAGCAGCGGCTTTTCGCGCCGCCGTGGAGAGCCGAATTCTGCCGCGACTCGCCGATTTCAAGCCGGAACTTGTCATCATCTCCGCCGGCTTCGACGCGCATATGCGCGACCCCCTCGCTAATATTAATCTCGACGAGGCAGATTTCGTGTGGGCGACGCAAAAGATCATGGATTTGGCCGACCGCTACGCGGGTGGCCGCGTCGTTTCGCTGCTCGAGGGTGGCTACGATTTGCAAGCTTTGGGCGGCTCGGTTGCTGCCCATGTCGGCACGCTGATGCGGGGATAGCGGAAAAGGCGAGCGGCTGCATTGCGCTCGTCGGAATCGGCACTACGATTGCAGTTGGCCATGATGTGGAAAGGTAATGGCGCAGAAAGACAATAGCGATGTCGGACGAATGCCGTTCGAGCGCGCGATCGACGAATTGGAATCGATCGTCAAGCGGCTCGAAGAAGGCAAGGTGCCGCTAGAAGAATCGGTCGCTATCTATGAGCGCGGCGAGGCGCTCAAGCGCCGTTGCGAGGAATTGCTGCGGCAGGCCGAGGCGCGCGTGGAGAAAATCACGCTGGACGCAGGCGGAAAGCCGACCGGCACCGAGCCGCTGGATGTGGAATAGCCGCCCTCAGATAGTTCTTGACCGTCTAGAACAAATAGTGAACAAATGTCAAGTTTGGATCAAGGGTGAAGCGATGGATTCGGACAAACGGAGCGCCTGGCTGCGCAAGCTCGACAAAGAATGTCCCTATCAGGTGGTGCTGCCGAGGCAGCAGCTCGCCGACGACAGCGAGATTTTGAATTTTCTCATCCGCTATGCCGGCACTTTCGACATGTATGTCGAGGACGATTACGCTGCCTTTGTGCGCTATTGCTTTGAGGATCCGCTCGATGCGGAGATTTTCCGTGCTCGCTTCGAGCCGAAGACCGAGCGATTCAAGCTCGCTGTGTGACCGCTGGGCGACTATTTCGCGGGCAATTTCTGCCGCACCTTGCCGATTTCGGCCCAAGGGTCGGCCCAGGCGGCGCTCTTCAGAAATCTTTTCAGATTGAGGACCGTCACCTGATTGCCGCCGGTGGTGCGCGGCAGTGCGTCCCAGTCGAGCGGCATTGAAACGGGCGCTCCCGCGCGCGCTCGCGTCGAATAGACGGCGACTGACGTCGCCTCGCGCGAATTGCGAAAATAATCGATGAAGATTTTGCCCCTGCGCAGCGACTTCGTCATCTTGGCGATGTAGCGCCGCGGTGAATCGGCATTCATCGCGCGAGCGATGCGCGCCGTAAAAGTCTTGACCGTTTCCCAATCGGCAGCAGCGATCGGTACGACCACGTGGATCCCCTTGCCGCCCGATAGCTTGACGAAGCTTTTGAGTTTTTCGGCCTTGAGCCGATCGCGCGTCTCCTGCGCCGCGGCGACAATCTCCTTCCAATCCACGTCCTCGCCGGGATCGAGATCGAACACGATTCGGTCGCAGGCTTCCAACCGGCCGAGCCGCGAACCGCGGACGTGAATTTCCAAGGCGCCTGACTGTACGAGTTCGATCAGATCGCTGAGCCTTTCAACCGCGATCACGTCATGCTCCTTGGAATCGACCGTATGACGCAGCGACGACTGTTTGATGTTCGAGGCAATGTGCTTTTGGAAAAAGCACTCGCCGGCGGTGCCGTCGGGACAGCGCACAATGGCGAGCGGCCGCGCGACGATATTTGGCGCCATCAAACTCCACACCTTGACGTAATACGCGGCTAAATCTTCCTTGGTGATGCCGACGTCGGCCCAGTAGATCCGGTCGGGATGCGTTAGACGGATCCCGGCGACGTCGTTATGCGCCGGCGGCGACTTGCGCACGGGTTGTCGCCGCGGCATCGGCACCGGATCTGCGCGCGCCGGCGTCTCGCGCACCACTTCGCGCGCCGGCTTGTCCTCGCGCACGCCCTTAAAGGCGGCCTGCCGCAACAAACCGTCGTGCGTAATGCCGCGAAACTCAGCCTCGATAACCACTTCCGGCTTAACCCAGACGACGCCCTTGCGCCGTTCGTCTTTCGGCAAAGCGATCGAAGCGCGTTCGGTCCGCAGCGGATTGAGGCGCTCCCACAGATCGCGGGAGGTCTGACGGGTATAGCCGGTGCCGACGCGGCCGGCGTAGCGGAGCCTGCCCTTCTCATGAAAAGCAACCGTCAGAGCGCCGATCGCCTTTGGCATAACCGTCGACGGAACAAATCCCGCAACGATGAATTCCTGCGCGTCGTGGCTTTTTGTTTTGACGAAATTATCCGAACGGCCTGAGCGATAGGACGCGTCGCGGCGCTTCGACACGATGCCTTCGAGGCCCAATTCACTGGCGTGCTTGAACACCACCGCGCCATCCTCCTCGAAATGATCGGCGTAACGAATCGAGCCGTTCCGGCGTTCGCCCTTGAGCAGACGCCGTAGCGCCGCCTTTCGCGCCATCAGAGGCTCATCCCGAAAGTCGCGGCCGTCCAAATACAGCAGGTCGAAAACCCAATAAACGAAACGATCGTCGCGGCCCTCTTTCAGGTCAGTTTGCAGCATCGAGAAACTGGAAACACCCTTTTCGTTCTCGACGACCAGTTCCCCGTCCAGAAGCGCCGTCTGCGCCGGAAGCGCCGCAACCGCCTTGGCGATCCGATCAAATCGGCGGGTCCAATCCAATTGCTTGCGCGTGAGAAGCTGCACTTCGCCGTGATCGAGCCGGGCCTCGATCCGATAACCGTCGAATTTGACCTCATGAATCCACTCTGCGCCGCTGGGAGGCGAGCCGTGCAACGTCGCGAGACTGGGCGGTACGAATGCCGGAGGACTGCCGCGGGAATAACGCTGCGTATTTTTAGAATTGACTTTTGCCTTCGATCGCAGCCGCAGCTCCTCCCGAAATGCCCGTTGTGATTGCGGCGCGGAATTCGCCGGCGTTTCTCTCGCGCGGCGGCCGCTGTGCCAGATGCGCTTTTTGCCTTTGCCCGCCGCGATCTCTTCTATCGAACGGCCGGTTTCAGCCGAAAGGGGCTGCTCCTCCAAAATGTCGCGTCCGCTGCGCGCCTCTTCGTCATTTCCTTTAATCAACAGCCAATTCTCATGGCGATCACGTTCGCGCGGCCGCATCCGGACCAAGTGCCAACGGCCGCGGAGCTTTTGGCCTTCCAGCACGAAGTCGAGGTGCCCTTTGGCGTAGCCCTTGTGGGGATCGCCTTCCGGAATCCAGTGTCCGCGGTCCCAGATCATCACCGTCCCGCCGCCATATTCGCCCTCCGGGATCGTCCCCTCGAAGGCGTTGTATTCGATCGGGTGGTCCTCGACGTGCACGGCAAGGCGCTTTTGGCCCGGATCGAGGCTCGGGCCGCGGGTTATGGCCCAGCTTTTCATGACGCCGTCGAGTTCGAGCCGCAGGTCATAATGCAGGCGGCGCGCCGCGTGCTTCTGAATGACGTAGCGATTGCCGGCGCGCCGGCCTTTCCGGCCGCGCGGCTCGGGGGTAATGCCGAATTTTCGTTTCTTGCGGTATTTTTCGAGCGCCATGATGCCTCAATTCATTCGGTCCGAGCCGGCCGGCACCACCAAAATGCCGCGCAAAAGCGTCACGTATTGCCCTGGTAAAATCCCAAAGGCTACATAGCTTGAACGAAACGTATGCGGTCCGGTTATATGAGTATCGCCCGGCCCGCAGATATAAGATCCTGTAAAGCCTAGGAGTTCCTCGCAAAAAGGCTCATCGGCGACAGGGTCGTTTCAAATTGCGCTACCTGTGTAGAATAGTGTAGGACGCTCGAGACTGCCTACCTTCACTGGGTTTCCACAACTCCCAATAAGCGGCGTTAAGCCGAAAAATACATTGGTCTAAAACAAGGAGCGTAGCGTGACGGTTTCCTCCAGAACCCCGTTGCTCGACCAAATCAAAACCCCTCAAGACCTAAGGCGCCTCGAACCAAGCCAGCTGCGGCAGGTTGCGGATGAGTTGCGCCAG